>NZ_CP015102.1:1500000-1785673 GCF_002214485.1 Thermococcus pacificus | reverse complement strand
TCGATAGTGATGGCGGACGTGCCCACCATCTCGTCAAGGATGGTGACGTTGAGCGGGCGATAGATGCCGCCCTCGAGGTTCGCGACCCTAGGTTCTCCTCCATCCTCGTCTCCGAGATACTCATAAAGGCCCTCGAGCAAGAACTTCCGAGGAGGGTTAAGCAGTGGAACGGCTCAAGGCACTGATGGGAAAGAAGGGCAACCGCCTGGAGTTCACAGCGGACTTGGTGGATCTTCTCCTGACCGACAGGGAGCTCTACTCTGATGAAGTCCTCTTCAGGGACGCCGTAGAGGAGATATACTCAACGCTCCGCTCCGAAGCTCTGGAGAACGGCAGGAAAGACCTCGTGGAGGCCTACGAGAACGCCGTGCTGCTGAGGGCGGTCGTGACCGACAGGGTGAAGGGCGTCGAGGAGCTCCTGCTCGAGATAAAAAAGAACCTTCCGGGGTGATGCCCGTGCTCTTTGAGCTTGAGGTCCCGACTTCCGAGAGATTCCAGATAATAGATATAACCGACGAGGTTCAGAGGCTCGTATACCGCTCAAAGGTCAAGCACGGCATGGCTGTCGTCTTCACCAGACACACCACAACGGGTCTTTTCATAAATGAGGCCGAGAGCAGACTGATCGAGGACATAAAGGCGAAGATGAAGGAGCTCGTGCCGAGGGGTGCCGGATACTCCCATGACAGCCTCGATGGCAACGCCCACTCTCATATCAGGGCCAGCCTCCTTCTGAATCCGGAAGTTGTGGTTCCCATTGACCAGGCAGAGCTCCAGCTTGGCACCTGGCAGAGGATCCTCTTCGCCGAGCTCGACGGGCCGAGGCACAGGAAGGTTCTGGTTATGATATGCCCGTGCCCTGAGTTCCAGGAGGAGTGAGGCGTAGAAGGGCAAATTAGACGTACTGGGCATAGTGGGCCAGCTTCTCAAGCAGCTCGTTGAAGCCCTCGTAGGTGACCAGCGAGAGGGGGAGGGCATCCTGCTCAAGGCGCTTCTTTATAATCTCTCTTAGCTCCTCAACGCGCTCCCTCGGGACGAGGTCTATCTTGTTGATGACCACTATTATTGGCTTCTCGTAGCGGAACTTCAGCATGTGGTGGAGCTTCTCCATGCCCCTGTGCAATCCAACGGTGGCATCGACCATGTGAATGATTATGTCTGCTGAAACTATCTCGTTGATTATGTCCTTAAAGCGCTCCTCACTCAGAACCTTCCCGCGGAGCTCCCTATGGGGATCAAAGAGGCCCGCCGTGTCTATGAGAACGAACTCGTCTGCCCCTCCGAGGGGATTCTTCATACCCTTCGGTATCTTGAGCTTGCCAAAGCGCCGCCTTATCACTCCCTTCGTCGTCCCCGGCAGGTCCTCGACCTCGCTCACCTTTCCGCCTATGAGAGCATTCATGAGCGTTGACTTGCCGGCGTTCTCCGCACCTATAATCGCAACCTTTATCATACCCTCACCCTTAGGGGGTGGTGGATCAGGGAATATAAAGGTGATGAGCATGCCCAAGCGGGTCAAACTCGGCCATCATTACTATTACATAGTTACGGTTGATCAGCTCAATTCCGGCAGTTTCAGGGGCAAGAACGTTGTTATCGAGGGCGTTATTGAGGACAAGCCCGTCGTCGAGTTCCTCCCTATGGAACTCCCTGGCTACAGAACCACGTTTAAAGTTTCCGGTATCAGAGTCGAGTTCTCTGGCAGTCCCTGCATCGGTCTGGGGGACAGCGTCCGCGTCTACGGCCGCTTCCTCGGGGACTGCATAATGGCGAGTGCTATCGAGACGGAGAGGGCGCTCTTCACAACCGAGGAGTGAGGTGATGGTAGTGTCTCTTTTGGAGCTTTTTCTCGAAGCAGGGAACCTCAAGAGGCTCCCGAGGACAGGCTGGCTCCTGCGGGGGGTTCCCGTCCCTGAGAGCATAGCCGATCACAGCTTCAGAACCGCTCTTATGGTTCTCTTCCTCGCGGACGAGCTGAAGGCCAAAGGCGTTGAAATCAACACCGAGAAAGCCATTAGAATGGCTATCCTCCACGATTTGGCCGAGACCAGGATAACCGACGTTCCACTAACAGCACAGAGGTATCTGGACAAAGGAAAAGGTGAAAGAGAAGCGTTTATGGAGATGCTCTCCTCCGTTGGCCGTAGGGACCTCTTGAGTCTCTTTGGTGAGTACGAGAACGAAACGAGCATCGAGGGCAGGCTCGTTAAGTTCGCGGACAGGCTGGAGATGCTTATCCAGGCCTATGAATACGAGAAAGCTGGATTCGGGGACCTCGACGAGTTCTGGGGTGCTGTTGAAAAGCTGAGGGAGAACGAGCTTTACATGCATTTCAAGGATCTCCTTGATGGTCTCGTGGAGCTGAGAAAACAAAAACGCTTACGTTAATTCTTTTATTTACTCAAAATGTTTAAATACTCGCTTCTGTCCATTCCCACTGGTGAGGTCAGGTGAAGCTTAGAGGAGTGCTTCTGCTCGTTGTAATGGCTGTGGCCGTTCTTGCGGCCGGCTGTATCGGTGGTTCTAACGGCTCCAGCGGTTCAAACCTGGAAGAAAAGACGCTCATAGTTTTTCACGCCGGCTCTCTCAGTGTTCCTTTCCAGCAGCTGGAGAAGGAGTTCTCTGACTACGCCGAAAAGAACCTCGGCGTTAAGGTCACCTTCCAGGACGAGGCGAGTGGTAGTGTTAAGGCCGTCAGAAAGGTAACCGATCTCGGGAAGAAGGCCGACATAGTTGCCGTCGCGGACTACACGCTCATTCCCCAGCTCATGGTTCCCAACTACACGGACTTCTACGTCCTCTTCGCGACGAACGAGATAGTCATAGCGTTCACCAACGAGAGCAAGTACGCGGACGAGATAGACTCTGACAACTGGTACGAAATCCTCGCGAGGCCTGGCGTCACCTTCGGTTTTTCAGACCCGAACCAGGACCCCTGCGGCTATCGCTCGGTCATGGTCATGAAGCTGGCCGACCTCTACTACGGAAAACCTGCCTTTGAGACCCTCGTCGAGAAGAACACGAACATCTACGCCAACGGAACCCACATCTACGTCCCCAAGGAGATTCAGCTCAAAACCAACAAGGTCGTCATAAGGCCGAAGGAGACCGATTTGACCGGCCTCGTTGAGAGTGGAAGCCTCGACTACTTCTTCATCTACAAGAGCGTCGCGGAGCAACACAACCTCCGCTACATTACCCTCCCGGATGAGATTAACCTCAGGGACTTCGGCAGGGCCGACTTCTATGGCCAGGTGAGCATAACTCTCGGCTCGACCGGGAAGACAATCAAGGCCAAGCCAATCGTTTACGGCGTCACCGTTCCCAAGGACGCACCCAACAGGGAGCTCGCCATCGAGTTCCTCAAGTTCCTCCTCGGCGAGAACGGCCAGAGGGTATTCAGGGAGAACCATCAGGACTTCCTCAACCCGCCGGTGGCCTTCGGGAACGTGCCAGAGGAGATAAAGGCGCTGGTCAAGGTCGAGGGGTGAGGTTTTATCTCCAATCCCCTCGAACTCTCTCACTTTTCGCTCTACCCTGAAACCTTCTAATCAAAGAGCTTCTTGAGCTTTTCTTTAACCTCGTCCGCTTTTTCTTCTGACAGGACTCCGACCTTGAAGCGAACCTCTCTCTTGGATACAGAGAACACCATGTAGGGCTTTACAAGACTGGGACGCATGAAGGCATCGCCGTAGAGGCACACATCACCGGGCTCTATAAAAACGTTGTACTCCTTGAACCCGCTTGAGAGGTTGGACGTTATCTGGCAGACGACCACGCTGTTGCTAATCCGGTTGAAGTCTGAGTTCGAGAGCACCAGAACCGGCCGTAGCTTTTTCTTTGGCGAGTCCGAAAATGGGAATTCAAGGAGGACTACCTCCCACTGTCTCAGTCCTCTTGGAGCCTCACATCTCCTGCTCATACCTCACACCCTTGATTTTATCCCAGTACTCATCGGCCTCGCTTTCCCAGTCTTCAGCGAGAATGGGCTCGATGGCCCTCTTTGCAAGGCGGATGAACTCCTCATCTGGGGCTTCCTCGATAATGGCCCTCTTCCTCACAAGAAAATCACGCAGGGCCTCTTTGATGACCTCGCTTCTGTTTGAGTAGTATCCTGCATTGACTAAGCGGTCAATTTCCGCCACGAGGGCTGGTGGTATCCTCGCGGTGATCTTAACACTGGTTCCCATTTGGCTCACCTATGGGTTTATATGTCGGACAATATAAAAGCTTTGTTCCAAGCATTCCTAGGTAGAATCGGGTTAGCTCTTCTGTTTAACCTCCCCAAAAAAGCTTAAAATAATCTGTCATTAGGTTCTTAAGAATGAGGCGCGACTACACCCTCTATCTCTTCGCCACAATTGGGAGCTTCTTGGTAGTTTACATAGCCCTCCCTTTAGTCGTCATATTCCTCAAGCAGGCCGCTGACCTTAGAATGCTTATCAAGACGCTCCACGACCCCCTCGTCATCGAGTCCCTCCGCAACTCCCTTCTAACGGCCACTGCGACCGCTCTCATAGCGCTCCTCTTCGGCGTCCCCCTCGGCTACGTCCTGGCCAGAAAGGAGTTCCCAGGAAAGAGCCTCGTCCAGGCCCTCGTTGATGTTCCAATAGTAATCCCCCACTCCGTCGTCGGCATAATGCTCCTCGTCACCTTCTCAAACGCCATCCTTGACAGCTACACCGGGATAATCGCGGCCATGCTCTTTGTCTCGGCCCCCTTCACGATAAACGCCGCGAGGGATGGCTTTCTCGCGGTTGACGAGAAGCTGGAGCAGGTAGCAAGAACCCTCGGCGCCTCAAGGCTGAGGGCCTTCTCCTCCATAGCGCTGCCCATGGCGTTTCCGGCTATAGCGAGCGGGGCGATAATGACGTGGGCGAGGGCTATAAGCGAGGTGGGTGCGATACTCATCGTTGCCTACTACCCCAAGACCGCCCAGGTTCTCGTCATGGAGTATTTCAACAACTACGGGCTGAGGGCGTCGAGGCCAATCTCCGTGATCCTCGTTGCGATGAGTCTGGCCATCTTCGTGCTCCTGCGCTGGCTCGTCGGGAGGGCGAAAAATGCTTGAGGTAAATTCCGTCTCCAAGGATTACAAGGAGTTCAAGCTCAGGGACATCACGTTTGACGTGAGGGAGGGGGAGCACTTCATAATCCTCGGCCCGAGCGGCGCCGGGAAGACGGTTCTCCTTGAGGTGATCGCTGGCATAATAGAACCAGACTCGGGGAGGGTATACTTAAACGGGGAGGACGTGACGGACTTGCCCCCGGAAAAGCGAGGGTTGGCTTACATCCCTCAGAACTACGCCCTCTTCCCCCATATGAGCGTCTTTGACAACATAGCCTTCGGTCTGAGGCTGAGGAAGCTCCCGAAGGCTGAGGTGGAGAGGAAGGTCCGTGAAATAGCGGAGGTTCTGGACATAGGCCACCTCCTGGGCAGAAAGCCGAAAACCCTTAGCGGCGGGGAGAGCCAGCGCGTTGCTATAGCGAGGGCTCTGGTTGTCGAGCCGCCCCTAATCCTCATGGACGAGCCCTTCGCGAACCTCGACGTCCAGACGCGCTCAAGACTCATCAACGAGATGAAGCGCTGGAGGAAGGAGCTTGGCTTCACGGCCTTACACGTCACCCACTCCTTCGAGGAGGCCGTCAGTTTAGGCGACCGCGTCGGAGTCATGCTCAACGGAAGACTCGTCCAGGTTGGGAGCGTGAGGGAGGTCTTCTCAAGGCCCGCTAGCGAGGACGTGGCCCGCTTTTTGGGCTTCGAGAACATAATCGAGGGAACCGCTAACGGCAGGGTTCTCAGAGCGAACGGCGTCGAGATCGAGCTGCCCGTTGAGGTTCATGGGAGAATCCGCGTGGGTCTGAGACCGGAGGACATAATCCTCTCCCTCGAGCCCCTCAGGAGCTCCGCGAGGAACGAGTTTAAGGCTGTGGTTGATTCGGTTGAAGAGCTCGGCCCCCTCGTGAGGGTGCACCTCTTCGTTGGTGGCCTTCATCTCAGGGCGTTCATCACGCGCTCCTCGATGCTGGAGATGGGAATAAGACCCGGAAAGGAAGTTTACGCGAGCTTCAAGGCGAGCGCCCTTCACGTGTTCTGAGCCTGTCCTTTATCTCCACTGGGAGGGCATCGTAAGCTTCCCTCATGGCGTCAATCAGCTCGACAAGCTCCTCCGCCGTTAGGGTTGTCGTCTTTGGCCCGATTTCAAGGATTAGCGCATCGTACTCCTCGGGAGAGACCTCCTCAAGCTCGTCTAAGTGCTCGCTTTTCCTCGGAATAACGTTTACTTCCCCTATCATACGGCCTCCTCTGATGTGGGCTTCTCTCTCCTCTATGGTCACTTCATTGGGACAGTCGTAGCGCTCGACGAATATCTTGATGTCCACCACTGGCGTTTCGTCCATCGCGTCTATCCAGTCGATGTAGAGGCGATTTCCAGCTATGCGGTGGACTCTGACGGTGTAGAGCGCTACCGGATTCGGCCTGTAGGGGGAGCGCGTGGCGAAGACTCCCCTCAGCGGGTTCTTCGGGTTGCCGTGGGGATGAACTTTGAGGACTCTCCTCCTCTCAGGCGTATCGCTCCCGTGGAACCAGAGAATTAGCTTTACCCAGTCGCCCTCGCGGAGACCCTCCATGGCTTCCCTGAACTCTGGGAAGATTTCGATAAACGTTTCCTGGAGTTCCTCGTTCTTTCTAACATATCCGACGGGGACGATCTTGAAGGGTTCAAATTCCATAAAAAGCCCCCCGGAAAACAAAGAGGAGAGTGGGAAAACTCACGTCCCGTGCTCCCAGCTTTCAAGGTATCTCCTCTGCTCCTCCGTGAGCTCCTCGATCTTTATCCCCATCGAGGCGAGCTTTATCCTGGCGACCATCTCATCTATCTCCCTCGGGAGCACGTAAACCTTGGGTTCCAGCTTCTCGTGGTTTTCCAGTATGTACTCGGCCGCTTTCGCCTGAAGGGCGAAGCTCATGTCCATTATCTCCGCCGGGTGGCCGTCGGCCGCCGCCAAATTAACGAGCCTTCCGTCCGCTAATAGGTAGAGCCTCCTTCCATCGGCCATTTTGTACTCCCTTATGTTGGGCCTGACCTCGTTTATCTCCACAGAAAGGGCCTCGAGGTCGGGCTTGCTTATCTCGACGTCGAAGTGGCCGGCGTTCGCCATTATGACGCCGTCCTTCATGAGCTCGAAGTGTTCCTTCCTTATGCAGTTGATGTCCCCCGTTGAGGTGACGAAGATATCTCCAACCTTGGCTGCGCTTTTCATGTCCATTACGAGGAAGCCGTCCATTCTCGCTTCCAGTGCCCTTATCGGGTCGACTTCGACAACAATGACAGTTGCTCCTAATCCCCTGGCCCTCATCGCTATTCCGCGACCGCACCAGCCGTAGCCGACCACAACGACGTTTTTGCCCGCCACGAGGAGGTTTGTCGTCCTTATTATGCCGTCCCACGTTGACTGTCCCGTCCCGTAGCGGTTGTCGAAGAGGTATTTGGTGTAGGAGTCGTTAACGGCTATGATCGGGAACTTAAGAACGCCGTCCTTCTCCATCGCCCTCAGGCGTATCACGCCAGTCGTGGTCTCTTCACTCGCGCCCCATATTTCGGGAATTAGTTCTGGCCTTTCCTTGAGAACGGTGCTCACCATGTCCGCTCCATCGTCTATGATGATGTTCGGTTCTATGTCCAAAGCTTTGTGCATGAACTCGTAGTACTGCTCCTTGTCCTCCCCCCTTATCGCGTAGACCTTGACGCCTGCCTTCGCCAGAGCGGCAACAACGTCGTCCTGCGTCGAGAGAGGGTTGCTCGCTGCCGCTGAAACCTCTGCTCCACCAGCTTTGAGCGTCAGAAGGAGGAAAGCGGTCTTCATCTCAAGGTGGAGCGTCGTGGCGATTCTAACCCCCTTGAAGGGCTTCCTCTTCTCGAAATCGGCCCTTATGTGCTGAAGAACCGGCATAAAGCGCGAGACCCAGTCTATCTTCTTCTCCCCGCTCGGGGCGAGGCTTAAATCCTTAACGCAGTAGTCCTTCGTGCAGTCCACACTGATCACCGCAGGGTTTTTAATCTAAGAGATTAAAAAGGATTGGTGTTCCCATGATAGTCGACCTCTCCATGCCCATCTCGGAGGAGACGCCGGTTTACCCCGACGATCCACCCGTTGGAATAAAGCTCTGGGCCGTCATCGACAGGGACGGCTACTACATGAACGCTCTCAAGATGGGTGAGCACACGGGGACGCACGTCGACGCTCCAGCCCACTTCATACCCGGCGGAAAGACAGTCGACGAGATGCCCCTGGAAAAGTTTATCGGAGAGGGACTCGTTCTGGACGTCCGCGGTGGGGAGGGGGAGATAAAGCTCGACGAGATTCCCGATTCGGGCTACTTCGACAGGGTGGTACTGTTCCTGACCGGTGGGAGGGGGCTTTCGCCTGAAGTTGCTCTGTTCATTGTTGCGGAGGGTGCAAAAGCTGTCGGCACCGATGCAATGAGCATCGGCGACGATGCGGTTCACAAGATACTCCTGAGCGCGGAAGTCCCTGTTTTTGAGAACCTGACCAATCTCGAGGCCCTGCTTGGCAAGGAGTTCACTTTCATAGCCCTTCCGCTGAAAATAGAGGGCGGCTCGGGGAGCCCGGTGCGGGCCGTGGCAGTGATTCACTCCGGAGACTGACGCTCCTTCCGTCTCCGCTCCTTATGCTCCCTCAGGTAGGGGTACCTCATGATGTGACCGCAGCTGAGGCACTTAATCACCACATGCGGATAGGGTTTGCTCCTGAGCCTCACGACCGCGTTCTTCCCGGGGACGAGGAAGGAGTGACACCTCTTGCAGTACCTTCTCTTCCACTTCCTCGGCATTCGTATCTTTGCCTTCTGCTGGACAGCGAGTGCTATCTCGACGTAGCGGTTCGCCAGCTCCGGCTCGTGGGGAAAAACGCGCTCCGCGAGGGTGAACAGCCGGTCCACCCTTTCCCTGGCGACTTTCCTCTTCTCCCTCTGTTCCTTCTGGCGTATGAACTTCTTTTTTGACATGGTATCACCGTATGGGTCTGATCTTTCCCGGGAACGGCTCGTAAACGTAGCCGGTTGCTATAAACTTCTCGGTTATCTCCAGCGCATCCTCCCTCTGGAAGCCGTCCTTGACCAGCTCGCGGATGAACTCCTCCTTCGTGACCTCACCCGAGGGGCTCACGGAAGCTAGGTCGTGGAGTATCTCCAGCGCCCTCTGGGCCTTGAGCGTTCCCGGAACGTAGGCTCTGTACTCCCTCAGGAGCCTCATCATCTCTCTGGGGCGGTCTTTGAGGACGACCATCCAGTCGTTTACTATGGCCTCGTTTATCAGTTTGACCTCCCTCGCCGCCCGTTTCGTGACCCTGCCATTGAACCTGACTATCGAGCCGAACACTCTCTTTCCGAGCTCCGCTCTCAGCTTCACGTTCATTGGTCCGCTCGGTGCCGTCAACGCCCTGAACGGATCTCCGTAGTCGTCCCTCGATTCTTTGAGCCACCGCAGGAGCTCCTCCTCAAGCAAGCGGGTCTTCTCACGGTCGAGGGCCTTGTGCTTTTCCCTCTGGATAAAGACGGTCACGAGGAGGTTGGGTATGAGCTGGAGGAACTCGCGGTTTTCCTCAAAGTAGGGCTTTTCCTCCGAGGGGACGAGAACGAAGGGCGTCTCCGAAAGCCTCGCCATCCTGTCGAGAGGATCAGCGTCGAGGTTCCTCGGGAGCAGCCCTATAGCCCGCTTGCTAACGATGTCCCCTGCGACCTTTTTGGGGAGCTTGACGAGCCCCCTCTTCGTCAGGGGGGTGTAGTACCTCATGTCGCTTGCGTTCGGGTTCCCAAGGCGGAAGTCTATCCCCAGGAACGGGTCGTCCACCTCTATAACCCGCTCACTGCCCAGGCGGACCTCCCAGGGGAGGTTTGAGTGGAAGTACTTGAAGGCCTTCCAGAGTGCGAGGAGTCCAGAATCGTCCCGGTATTTAAACACGGTGAACTCGAAACCCTCTCCCCAGCTCTCCCCGATTATGTACGGTACACCGTAGACCGAGTAGATGAGGGCGTTCCTCATGTCGTCGCGCAGATAGACCGTTCTCTCGAAGAGGTCAACGACCTCGGATTTGCTAAGGGCGAACTCCTGGTAGTCCTTCCAGTAGTCCGGGTAGTCCATCCCCTCGATCGAACTCGCGTATACCACCCTCATGTTGCCCCAGGGGTAGGCGTCTATTATCCCCCTCACCAGAACGTAGTTTCCCGGCTTCACTTCCCCGGAGACCAGTGTTTCTTCGGTCGCCCTTATGACCAGGTACGTCCGAAAGTCGTTTTCCCCGAGACTTGCCAGTTCTGAGGGCGGGAGCGGTGAGAGGAGGTAGTAGACTGCGTCTCTTGGGGCGTTGGGCGGTTTTCTGGCGAGCAGAAATCCCTTTAGCTCAACGTCCTCCCCGTTCTTTAGAGTTTGGATGGTTTTCTGGAACTCCCTGACCCGCCTACCCGGGCTCAGTGGCTCCCTCGTCCGCTCCAGACTCAACAGCTCCAGTATCTCCCTCTCCATCGACGGTTCTATGGACCGTAAAGTTTATAAACCCTCCGCGGCAGGTATGTATCGGTACGGCGGTCATAGCGGCGGGGTCACACCCGGTCTCGTTTCGACCCCGGAAGTTAAGCCCGCCAGCGATCCCGGGTGTACTGCCCTCCGAGAGGGGGCGGGAAACCGGGGACGCCGCCGGCCACTATTCCAACTTCTCCCCACAGCTTATCCGCAAGCGTTAAATCTTTTCCTGCGTATTCTCTCGCGATGAGCGTTATGGTCGATGAGGAGGAACTTCTGAGGAGATGGGAGAAAACTGTTGAGCAGCTTTTCCGCGAAGGAGTTATCAAAAGCGAACCCGTTAGGCGGGCTTTTCTGAAGTATCCGCGCTACCTCTTCGTTGAGGAGCGCTATAAGAAGTACGCCCACGTAGACGAGCCACTGCCGATTCCTGCAGGGCAGACTATCTCGGCACCCCATATGGTCGCCATAATGCTGGAGCTCGCCGACTTACGGCCGGGGCTTAACGTTCTCGAGATAGGGACTGGTAGCGGATGGAACGCTGCCCTTATATCTGAACTCGTGAAGACCGATGTTTACACCGTGGAGAGGCTCCCCGAGCTTGTCGAGTTCGCGAGAAAGAACCTTGAGAGGGCGGGGGTTAAGAACGTCCATGTAATCCTCGGGGACGGTAGCAAGGGATTCCCTCCCAAAGCCCCATACGACAGGATAATCGTGACTGCCGGGGCACCGGAGGTGCCGAGGCCACTCATTCAACAGCTCAACCCGGGGGGAAAGCTCATAATCCCAGTCGGAAGCTACCATCTCTGGCAGGATCTGTACATCATCGATAAGACCGAGACGGGGAAAATCAAAAAGAGGCGCTGGGGTGGCGTTGCCTTCGTGCCCCTGGTCGGGGAATACGGCTGGAACGAGTAGGCTTTTAAGCTCTCAGACGGCCTTTCTTTAAGGTGGTACCATGGTCAGGCTCATCGCTTTCGACCTTGAGGGAACGCTCGTTAAATCCATCTCGAGCTGGGTGGAGCTGCACAAGAAGTTCGGCACGTGGGAGAAGGGAAAGGAGTACGCCGAGCTCTTCTTCTCTGGAGAAATCGACTACGTGAAGTGGGCCGAGTTAGATTCGTCCCTCTGGAAGGGCCACACGCGGGATGAAATTCTTGAGTGGGCTAATTCCGTTGAGTACATGGACGGCGCAGAGGAGCTCATCGAGTTCCTTAGGAAAAACGACTTCAAAATAGCCATCCTCTCGAGCGGTCTGATGTGCCTCGCTGGGAGGATAGCGCGGGAGCTCGGGGTTGACTACGTCTACGCCAACGAGCTGATATTCGACGAGAATGGAGTCGTTACGGGAAAGGTGAACCCGCTGGTGGACTTCAAGAGCAAGGGAGTCATTCTGCGCGAGCTGAAAGAGGAGTTGAAGCCCAAGCTTACAGTGGCAGTTGGTGACGGCTACAACGACATAAGCATGTTTCGCGAGGCAGACGTTGCGATAGCGATAAACCCGCACGAGGGCGTTGAGGGCGACCACAACGTCGAGAGCCTCAGGGAAGTGAAGGAGATAATCGCCGGCCTGATCTGAGGGGTCGGGGAAGGGCGTGCTCATCACTCTTCAGCAAAGCAAAAGCTCGTCATCCCCCTGTCGGCCCGGCCGGAATCCCCGCTTCACCCCTCCGCGGGGTGGGCGGACGCCGGGCCGGCGAATGGAGTTTGGGGGTGCGGGGTTAAAAGCCTAACTCACATCCCCGCTATCTTCACCTGAATCCACCAGAAGATGTCGCCCCAGAAGTAGCTGATGAGGAAGCCGAGGAAGAGGGCCGGGGCGAAGGGCATGGACTTTTTCCTCAAAAAGCGGTTCTCGAGTTTTCCCTCCTCGACCAGCTTCCTGAGCTCCTCTATCTGCTCTCTCCTAAGGCCCTCCGCGGTTGGGGACGCTATTATCCTCCCGTAGTCCGGTCTGAGGAGGGATGGGTCGGCCGAAGTTACGGCGTTCTTCATGCGGGTGAAGAGGTCGCTCCTGTCCCTGAGGACCTCCCCTTCCCTCTCGAACACCGTCTCCCCGAGTATGTCCCACTCCTCGAGCTCCTCAACGGGCACATCCTCCATGAGGACACCCGTTCTCATGAACCTGGCTAGGGAGAAGAACACCTTGAAGAGATAGAGCATCGCCAGAAGCTTAAGGAAAGCCCTCGCCATCGGCAGGGGATCGGTGTAGAGGAGGTAAGCAAGCACCGCGAGTCCGATTACGTCGCCAGCCTTCCTGAACTTCCCGAGGACGTATATCACCACTATCGTGAAGAGCCACGACCATATCCCCACTATGGCCACTCCGGTAAAGTCGTAGAGAATCAGCCTGAAGCCGAGGGCTGCCATTATCCACAGGGAGACCTCGGCGGTGAGCCTCGCCCCATCGGTGAATATGCGCCTGAGCTCGTCAAACTGCCTTCTGAGGAGTATAACGCCGAAGGCGTAGAGGAATATGAAAGGGAATATCGCGATGAGGCTGTTGAGAAGTATCGTCAGGGGATAGAGGGGATAGCCGACCGCGTACGGCGGAACCAGGGAAGCGTTCTCCGGGGGATAAGGAAGCAGGGCCGAGAAGCCCGCGAGGATGAGGACGTCACCGCTGGCCCAGGCACCGATGTAGTACAGCAGGAGGCCGAGAATGAGGCCGAGGACGAAGCCTACCAGCCCGGAGACCGCGAGAAGGGTGTTGTCCTCCTTAAGCCCAAGGTAGAGGTAGTAAAGGATTCCCACCTCGACCGCTGGGATAGGGATTTTATCGAGCAGTCCCTCGCTCTCCTCGCCCTCCCATCCTCGCAGCTTTCCGATGAGCGCGAGGGTCGGGAAGACGTTTATATCGTCTATAAAACCGGTCTTCAGGTCGGTGTATGAAGTAATAGCTCCCATAACCAGCCCCAGAAGTAGGGGAGCGTATCCCATGATTCCACCTCAGAGGTCCTCGAGTATCTCCTGCCTCACCTGGTCGACGTAGTTCCCTATTGCCTCGTTCATGTTTTTGACGCCGTTGAGAACTATCCTCGCCGCTATCAGCACGAGAACGAGCACGGCCGCAAGCATGAAAAGGTACTCAATGGCAGCCTGGGCGCTTCTCCTCATCTCTTACACCTGACCTTACTTCGACGCTAAAGGATTTAAAAGTTTCCATCACCCTTTTAAGAGGGGCGAGAAATCGAGGTGTGGTGAAGATGAGAGTTTACAGACTTCGCGTTCGCGATGAATACCTCGACTACATAAAGTCGGGGGAGAAGAGGATTGAAGTAAGGGTCGCCTATCCGCAGCTGAAGGGGATAAAGCCCGGCGACAAGATAATCTTCAACGACGAGGTCCCCGCAGTGGTTACTGGCGTTAAACCCTACGAGACGTTCCGCCAGGTCCTCCGCGAGGAGCCGATAAAGAAAATCTTTCCGGACGAACCGAGCTTTGAGAGGGCGGTGAAGAGGTTCCACAACATGTATCCCAAATGGAAGGAGAACCGCTACGGCGTCATAGCGATAAGGTTCAAGCTCGTGGGAGAAAAGTGAGCGGTGATGGTCATGCGCCACCTCGAGTTCGACGGGCGCTACGCTGAGGCGATACTAAAAGGAAGGAAGAGGGCAACGGTGAGGCTCGGCAGGAGGCCCAACCTGAAGGAAGGAGACGTTGTTCTTATCCACTCCGGTGGCTACGCCCTCGGGAAGGCAGTGATAGAGAGGGTCGAGAGCAAAACGGTTGGGGAGCTGACCGACGAGGATGCATTCCTTGACGGCTTTTCCAGCCGGGAGGAGCTTGTAAATGCCCTCAAAACCCACTACAAATACGTCAACGACGACTCCCCGGCCCACGTTGTTGTATTCCGCCTCACTGAGCGCTTTGATAAACCCGTCATGAGCTCCGACTACGCCTACGAGGGGAACAATCCTATAGAGATAGCGGAGATGGCATTAAAGCACCTCGACCTCCCGGAAGATGACAGGAAGCTGATAGAGCTTTTCCTCAGGGCTGGAAGCCTGAGGAAGGCCGCTTACAGACTCGGCGGCATGAACAAGAGGTATCTAATTAGGGGCGCCCTCAGGAGGGCCTACGAAGAGCTGAAAAAGAGGGGCCTCATGGGGCCGAAACTTTGAGCGATTCGAGCATTGAGACCGTTTCGCTCCCTTCCACTCCGTTCTTAATGGTCGAGAGGGCGATGGGCATGAGCTTGAAAGTTCCTCCGTGGATTAAGTGCCTCAGCTCCTCCGCGAACTGCTCCATTTCGAACTCGTCCCTGAGTTCTATCTTCGCTATAAAGTCGTACTCCCCGTAGAGCCAGTGTCCCTCGAGGGGAAGCTTCTCTAAAACCTCGTCCCGGACGCCCCAGACGAGGAGTATCGCCTCGATTTTCCTCACCCCCTTCACTTCGTCCTTAAGGCCTCCTGGGACGATAAAAGCTTTTCCAATCTTTTTCTATCAAACCGGCAGATTTCCGAAAGGTTTCCGGCAGAATTTTGTCATTATGCCCGGGAAGGGTTTTAACGTCTGCGGCAAACTTATCCCGGTGGTGTAAATGCTGAAGGCGGTCTTCTTAGACTTCGTCGGCACGCTGATAACGAAGGCCGGGGAAAACGTGACCCACCAGAACATCGTGAGGGAAGTGCTCAGGGAAGCGGGCAGGGAAGATCTGGACTACATCAAAATCTGGGAGGAGTACGAGGGGGAGAGCTCGGCGCTCTTCAAGGAGCTGGCCGGAAAGCCCTATGTTAAAATCCGGGAGGTTGACACAAAGGCCATGCAGAAAGTCGCTGAGAGGCACGGCTTTGAGGTTCCAGAGAACTTCTGGGAGATAAGCATAGCAATGCACGAGCGCTTTGGGGAGCTTTTCCCCGACGCAGTGGGGACGATAAAGGCGTTAAAGGACATGGGCCTGCACGTCGGAATAATCACCGACTCGGACAACGACTACATAGAGGCCCACCTTAAGGCCCTTGGAATCTACGACCTCTTTGACAGCATAACGACGAGCGAGGATGCAGGCTTCTACAAGCCCCACGAGAGGCCATTCATCCTGGCCCTGGAAAGGGCGGGAGTTAAGCCTGAGGAGGCCATCTACGTCGGCGACAACCCGGCTAAGGACTGTGTCGGTGCCAGAAACGTCGGCATGCTCAGCGTCCTCGTTGACTCGGATGGCAAAAAGCGTGAGCTCTGGGGGAACTGCGACTTCGTGGTTTCTAAACTGAGCGATGTCGTTGAGATCGTGAAAGGTTTAGTGGAAAAATGAGGGGTCCGCAACGGCAGGGCTCTTCATCGGCTATGCCTCGCCTAGCGAAATTCTCGTCATCCCCCGGTTTTCCCTCTTTCTCATTTGAGCCTCTGGTAAGCCGCCCACATCCTCTGAAGGACGGTCACCCACGCGAGTATTCCAACGAGGTAGACACCGTATTCGACGTAGCCGAACAGTGCAAAGCCGATGAGGATCAACAAACGCTCGGCCCTTTCCGCTATTCCGACGGCGAGCTTTCCTGAACCAGCTAACTCCGCCCTGCAGCGTTCGTAGCTCACCAGGTATGCACCCATGAACGTGAGGAACGCTATTCTCCAGTCTGCCAGACCACCAAGGGCTATGCCGAAGAGAACCGCCCCGTCGCTTATCCTGTCAAAAGTCGAATCGAGGAACGCCCCGAAGCGGCTCGTCTTTCCGGTCATCCTCGCTAAAGTTCCGTCGAGTGCATCGATGAGAGAGCCGATGAGCAGAACTATAGCCGCCCAGAACTGCTCGCCGAGGTAGAACAGGTACGCCCCGGCAAGGCTTATGAGCAGCCCCAGGACAGTTATCGTGTTCGGAGTTACCCCGGCTTTGGCCAGCGGCCTCACGATGGCCTCTAAATAGCCCCTGACGTTCTCGCGGTAGTTGTTGAGGACCATTCCAACCACCGGTCAAAGCTCTATCACTTTCTTCCCCTTCTCCTGTGGGATTATCTTGAGCTTGGCGCCCTCAAACTCCTTTCTCAGGCCCTCCCCCTCGAGGAGTCTGTCAAGGAAGACGGCCAAAGCAGCGACCTCGCTGTGGGGCTGGTTTCCAACGGCCACGTTGTAGTCGGCCATCTCGTAGACTTCCCTCGGAACCTTCTCGGCCCCGACTACGATCATCAGGTCTTTCCCTGCCTTCAGCTCCCCTCTTATTGAAGGCAGGGCGTCGTCTATGTGGATCCCGTACATCGTCAGGTGGGCGATGATTCCGCCACTATCTTTCCACTCACGCATTATCTTCTTCCAGCTGGGGTTGAACTCAATGCCGAACGGTCCGCCCCAGCGCCTAACAACGTCTTCGACGCTCTCCTTAACGTGCTCGTCTTCCTCCGCGGCGATTATTATTTTATCCGCGCCGAATGCCCTCGCCGTTAAAGCCACGTGCGTTGTTATCCTCTTGTCCCTCTCGGGTCTGTGTCCCAGACGAAGGATGACTATCATTTCACCTCACCCGCGAATATTCTCCAGTAACGCGTGAAGTCGTCGCTCCACTCCATGCCCCTGTAGAACTCGTACATGGTTTTTACGTTTTGCTCTATCCTCTTGGTGCTGTACTCTTCGATAACCCTGTTGAGGTCGTCGTCGCTCGGGGCCGAGCTGAAGAGGAACAGCGCGTAGAGGCGCTCGTTCTCGTCGAGGTTGTTCATAACCACCATGAGCTTCGACCTGAGCTCCGGCTGGAGCCTGCCGTTGATAACCGTCAGGAGTCTGTCCTCGAGGTCTGCTATGAAGTCCCCTGTGACGTCCACGTGCTCGTGCCCCCGGAGTTCGGTCGGGCTCTGGGCCACCAGCCTGTACCCTTCTCCGGTTATCATCTGGTAGAGCCTGGGGAAGTAGGGGCTGGCGAGGTACTCGTCGAGGGAACCCACAAAGCCGTGCTCGATGTCCACGACGTACCATCCGTCCACGGTGTAGAACTCCGTTATTGGCCTCCTCGTGCAGTCCGTCCCGTTGTACAGGGTCACGATCCTCGCGGGAATGTCTATTGAACGGAGCATTGCCGTCATCAGTATCTGGCCCTCCGCATAGCTTATCCTGTCCTGAAGGAGTATCCTGTCCGGCTCAAGGGTCGACGTGGTGTCCCCAAAGGAGTATGTGTGCATCATCCAGCGGTATATTGCCTCCGCCGCCTGCACCTCGGATTCGGCAGCGCCTATGACTCCCAGTGTCTTCTTCCTCAGCTCGCTCCTCTCGAACACCGGCGTGGAGTTGTACTTCTCCGCCCAGTAGCCATCGACGAGATAACTGTCCGTTATCCAGTGGTATTTGAGGCCGTAGGCCTCTTTCAGTGTCTCCTCACTCTCGTTCCAGGGTGTCCATACCACCCTGAGGGGGACGCTCTTAACGACGCTCTTCTCCATGTCCCCTATCCTGTACCTCAGAACCGCAGAGATGTACCCCTCTCTGTAAGCGTAGGGGGCTTTCACCGTATATTTAAGCGAAATCGTCTTTCCCTCATGGATTGTCTCGGGCATGGTGCTGACACTGAGCACCTTCATGCCTTCCAGGAGGTCGAGCTTGATGTTCGTGAGCTCAATGGGAACATCTAGCGGGTTGGTAATCGTGACGCTCAGGTTCGAGACTTCTCCGCCCCTTAAGGTTTCGGGCCCCAGAACGTCCAGCTTCAACTCTCCTCGGGGTGGCGTCTTGTTGGACACAGTCACTAGGAACTGGCCGTAGAATCCCGTCCAGGTCCTCTTCAGTTCGTCGGTTAGTTCAAGGGAGAGTTTGAGATTGTAGTGGCCCGGTGTGGGCGGGGCCTTCAGTATCCAGACCAACTGGGCAGTCTCCCCAACGGGGAGGACGTCGGGGAACTTTGGTTCCTGAAGTATCTGGAAGTTGCTATCTCCCAGGACAAGATTTGCCCCCGTAAGGCCGACTTTTCCCGTGTTGTTGATGAGGACGATCACGTGGATTGTGTCGTCGGGTGCCACCGTTGTTCTGTCCAGGGAGAACCTGACCTCGGCTGGCGGTTTGAAGAGGCAGCCTGAGGCCATCACCAGCACCAGTAATGGGAAGACCAACAGTATCCGCTTCATCCCCATCTTCCAAACACTTTAAAGTCGTCCGGTTAATTAAACTTTGGGTGGTGGCGGTGATAACGCTCACGACTGACTTCGGGCTTAAAGGGCCATACGTCGGCGAGATGAAGGTCGCGATGCTCAGGGTAAACCCGAACGCGAAGCTCGTTGACGTTACCCACGCGGTAACCAGGCACTCCATCGTTGAGGGCTCCTTTGTGATGGAGCAGGTGGTCAAGTACTCGCCGGAAGGAACCGTCCACGTTGGCGTTATCGATCCCGGCGTTGGGACAGAGAGGAGGGCCGTAATAGTTGAGGGCGAGCAGTGGCTCGTTGTTCCCGACAACGGTTTAGCCACGCTTCCAATGAAGCACATAAAGCCCAGAAGGGCCTGGGAGATAGACCTTGAGAGGATTAGGCGCTTCACGGGGTGGAAAATCAGTTCAACCTTCCACGGCAGGGACGTCTTCGGCCCGGCTGGGGCGCTGATAGAGAAGGGCGTTTCTCCGGAGGAGTTCGCGGAGGAGGTTCCCCTCGATTCTCTCGTTAGGCTCGATTTGAAGCCGAGGAAAGAGAAAGACCTCTGGCTTCTGAAGGTTATCTACGTTGACGACTTCGGGAACGTTATACTGAACCTCGAAGACTATGAAAGGCTGAATGCAGTTGAGCTCCCGGACTTCAGACTCAGAATTCCTTACCTTGACACCTACGGCCAGGTAAAGCCCGGCGAACTTCTGGCCCTGCCCGGAAGCCACGACTACCTGGAGATAGCCGTCAACCAGGGGAGCGCGAGTGAAAGGCTCGGCCTCAAGGTTGGCGATGAGGTGAGGGTGAGGTTCGTTCAAAAATTTTAAACGGATAGTTCAAAAATTTTGAACGGAGGTTAAGAACCATGTCAAAACTGAAACGTGGACTCTTCGTCGGCCGCTTCCAGCCGGTGCACAACGGACATATCAAGGCCCTTGAGTTTGTTTTCTCGCAGGTCGATGAGGTGATAATAGGCATCGGAAGCGCCCAGGCAAGCCACACCTTGAAGAATCCCTTCACGACGAGCGAGAGGATGGAGATGCTCATAAGGGCTTTGGACGAGGCAGGACTAACCAAAAAACGCTACTACCTCATTCCGCTCCCGGACATAAACTTCAACGCCATCTGGGCCACATACGTGGTCAGCATGGTTCCGCGCTTCGACGTCGTCTTCACTGGAAACTCTCTGGTTGCTCAGCTCTTCCGCGAGAAGGGCTATGAGGTCATAGTCCAGCCCATGTTCAGGAAGGACATCCTTTCAGCGACGGAAATAAGGCGGAGAATGATAAAGGGCGAGCCTTGGGAGGAGCTTGTGCCCAAGAGCGTGGCGGAGTTCATAAGGGAAATCAAGGGTTGCGACAGGATTCGCATGCTTGCCACCAATCTTGAGAAGAACGAGAAAGAACTCCAGGCGCCGATAAGGATTCCAGAGTTCTGATTTCTTCCCCTTCTGCTCACCCCTGACCGGAAACCCTTTAGGAGTGAGCAGACAAACAACTATCATGCCCGATGAAGACCTCGCCAGGGAAGTCCAGGAGCTCAAGAAGGCCCTCGAAGCGATGAGGGCGAGCTTCGAGGTAGTCTCCAAGATGGCCCAGGCCTACCTCAGGCTCCTCAATGTTTATGCGGAATACGGGGGCCTGAGTATAGACGTGGTCATCCCTGAGATAAAGCACGACCCGATAGCGAGGGAGATTGTAAAGATTCTCTTCGACCTCAAGAGGGCAAACGTGAGTCAGATAGCGCGCGAGCTGAAGGGCAGGCGCGGAAAGGCCTCAAGGAACACAGTCCGGGCGAAGCTGGAGGAGCTTGAGAGGCTCGGCGTTGTAAGGGAAGTCCCTGCCGAGAGGGGCAAGGTCTACGCCCTCTCCAGGGATGTGGTCAGGAAGTGGTTAGAGCTGATCGGAATGCCGATTAGGTTTGATCAGACTAACGATTATTGAGGTGGTTGATATGGCGAACGTTGAGGAAGTTGAGATTGAGAAGAAGGCCCCGGCCCAGCTGGAGAAGCTCCTTGAGGAGCTGGTGGAGGAGATGAAGAACGCCAAAAGCGAGGAAGAGCTCAAACTCCTTGAGAAGAAGGTGGACATCATTGAAGACCTCATAGAGGCTTACTACGGCGACAGGGACATCGAGCAGGCGGCAAAGCTCATGGACAAGGTAGGGCCGATGATAGAGGACATCCTTGAACCGCTGAAGAACCTCCTGAGCGAACTGTACAGCCCTGAGAAGATGCAGGCGATGGGCAAGAGCGTGGCGGAGTTCTACAAGAACCTCGTCGAGGCCGGCATGGACAAGGAAACGGCAACCGAGCTCACCAAGGAGTACATGAAGAGCATCAACGCTCCCAAGGCCCTCCTTGAGGCACTGACCGGGTTGATGAAGGGAAAGGGCGGCTCCTCTGGACCGATAAACATAACCCTCGGGAAGGCAAGGCCAGAGAACGCCAAGGAGGAGAGGAAGGAAGAGTGAACGTTCGTCCCTTTCTTAAATTTCTCTTCTTCCATCTTCCGAGAATCCTGTTCCAGATTGCCGGCCTATTCCGGGTCATAAACCAGGGCAAGAGGGCCTTCAGGAAGGGCCTTGAGAGCGAAGACCTCCCGAAAGAGCTCGTCGAGGAGCTTCTGGGGGAGTTTGATCCGCTGGAGGACCTTAGTCTGCGGGAGGTTTTGAGATTCCCAATGGGAAGGAAAAGGGGCAGGGGCTGACCGATTCCTCAGCCTCTCTTCTTGGAGATCACCACAAGCATACCCTCGCTGAGCCCTTTTTCTGGGACGCCCTTGATGGCCTGAAGGACGCAGGGAGAGAAAGACCCAAACCGTGCTTACCTCTATCACTTGACCCTAATAGAAGCGTTTGAGTCCTGCGCTCGATTTCCTGGAACTATTTTCTCCCCAATAACTCCCAAAATGTCTTCAAGAGAAATCTCTTTTGAGGGATGGATGCTGTCTTGTGAGCCAACATGCTTGTGGTGCGGAAAAGTTTCAATGTCCCTGTGATGTGGCGCGTTATCCCAGCGGACTATAAGCTTTTCGTCTTTCTGCCATTGGAAAGAGTAGTTGTACTCCTCTTCCGAGACAAATTCCCTGATGTAAAGAACGCTTCCGTCTATTAGTTCTGCCCTGATTTTCAGAAAGTAAAAACTCTCCCCCTCTTTGTAGTCTACGATTTCGTAGCTTTTGACTGCTGGGCTCTTCTCAAGCAATTCTAACTCTCTCGGCATGTTCAATCTCCTTCAGCCTCTTCTCCAGCTCTTCAAGCTTCCTGACGTAGGCCTTCCACTCAATATAGTCGTCCCAGGCCTCAAAAGATTCCTCCGAGTCCATAAGTTTCCGTTCAAACTCCTTTAACGTCATCCCGTATTTCTTCTCGAAGGCCTTTACTCTCTCACGTATTGGCGCCAGCTCGGAGATTATCCTCAACCTCTCGTATATCAAAACGTCCCTCTTTGGAATCACGACCTCGCTCATTTCTATCACACCCCTAACTCGCGGTTCTTGAATAAATACCTTTCCTCGCCGGCCACCAGAACATCACCCCCGCCAAAAGGAACAGCCCGAAGCTCACCGCGTAGGGCAGCGTTGCATGAATGCTCGCCAGGGCACCGGCGATAAAGGGCGCAACGATGCCAATTACCTTTCTGTAGCTCGATATCGCCGCATGGAACTCGCTCGCCCTCTCCTTTGGAATCAGCTTGAACATCCATGCGCGGTAGAATGGGAACCAGAAGGTGTTCCCGAAGTCCCCGAGCGCGTAAACTGCTAAAACAATCCAGAATGGCGGGGATAAGGCCATTATCAGGGCGTAGAATGCGTTGAGGAGCATTCCGAGTGCCATCGCCTGGAAGCCCTTCCCCTTCGGAACGCGCTCGCTTGCGTAGGTTCCCAGAATTGAGGCCACACTGCTGGCGACCGCCACGAGGGTTACCTCGAAGACGGTCTTGTGCAGAGTAAAGACGACGTAGTTGATGAGGACCATCTCCGGCGCGAGGGCCCACGCCAGAGTTAGCAACGCCTCAAACGCCAGGAGGAGCTTGAACTCTCCAACCTTAAACGTAAAGCCTTCCGGAGTTATCCTCTCCTCCTTCCCAATGCTCGGAAGGAAAAGCCAGAGGTATGCCACCGTGACGGCCGAGAATAGGCCGAAGATGATGAAGGCCCAGCGGTAGCTCTCTGGGCCAGGGTAGACGTAGCCCAAAATGTACCCCATAACCGGGAACGTGAGAACCCTTGCTATTTCCGGCAGGCGGAGGTGCCAGGCGAATATCTCTTCGTATTTGTCCTCGGGATAGATTATCTGCTCGTAGGCCCGGTATAGAGGATAGAGCATGGTGGAGAGCTTTTCTATGGCCCTGCCGGCGAAGAGTAGAACCGGGGCAAGTGCACCCTTGGCGAGGCCGTACAAAACGTAGGCGATGCCATCGAGGACGTCAATCGCGATGAGGCCCTTCTTCATGTCCCAGCGGTTGAATGCCCTGCCGAAAATGTAAGTTAGGGGAATCGAGGTGAGGTTGACCGCTGTAAAGAACGCTCCAACTTCGAGGATGGAGTAGCCCGTCTCCATCAGGTAGAGCGGGAAGAGAATCCAGACTATCAGGCCTGGAGCGATGAGCGTGTGGTAGAACATGTAGGCTTTAGCGTCGCGGGGGATTTCACTCCAGCGCATGGGAAAAGATGAAAAACCTTGCATTTAAATTTTGCGGAGACACCTGGCGTAAATCAGCGCCTCTTGTTCATTCGAGGTGGACCTACTAAAGCGAACCCAACGGAGCTTCTCTCTGATCTCTTCCCATCCCCCTAGGCTGGCCTCGTTGAACCACCCCTGTAGGGCTTTCACCATCTCAAGGCAGGCGTGCTTCTCTTCTTGGGTTTAGAGTGGTTTGATCACCGACCGCTCCGGTAGTTTCTTTCTAAACACCAGCACGTTTGGCTCATCGGTCTCGTCCCAGAGGAAGAGGCCAAGCCTCCTCAGGCCTGGAAGAACGGGCTTCATTCCCCCGGGAAGCATCAGGTCGAACTCCTCCCGGCCTTTCTCCCTTGCCACCCACGCCATCGCCGGCAACATCGCCCTTATGCACCCCAGGCCCGTTGAGAGCGGCGTGAAGGTTGCCCCGTCTCTGGTGGCGAGGAACTTAAAGTCATTCACTTCGTAGGCTTCCCCCTTCTCTCTAAGCCACTCCAACGCTTCCTCGCTCCGGTGAACGAACTTCCAGCCGAGGGGGATTATTCCGAGGGTCAGGTCATTCATCCCAAGCTCCACCGGGTTTGGTTTCTCCGGCTGGAAGTCCTCCACCCTTGCGCCGAGGTTGAAGAACCTCGCCATAACCGAGAAGCCGTCCTTCCTGGCCATCGCTATGCTCTCTCTGTTCAGGAAGTAGGTGGCGAACTCAAGGGCCTCAATCTTTCCCTGTTCGGCGAGCCTTCTCCCGAGGTCGATCATGAAGTTCTGGATCATCCTCCCGTAGCCTCTCCCCCTGTAATCTGGGTGGACGCGGAGCCCTTCAAGCCAGCCGACTTTGCCGGGCAAAAGCGTGAGCTTTGCCGTTCCGATCACCTTTCCCTCAAGCTCAAGGACGTAGAAGTTGCCGTCTTTTACCCAATCGTCGAACACCCTCGCCAGGTAGTCTTCACCGCCCCATGTCAAACGCGCTATTTCCTTGATGAAAGGCCTGTCTTCGGGTCTGGCTTCGCGGATTATCGGGTTCATGCCATCACCGTGCACACTATAATCGCCGGAGGTTTTAGGCTTTCCTCTCAGACGGACATCTTAACAGGCAAATATTTATAAAAACGGAACCTTACTCCTCCACCATGGGAGAATCGCTCAAAGGGCTGGCCAGACTGCTGGGGTACCTAAGAGGGCACGCCCTCCACTTCTCGTTGGGCATGGTTATGGTACTCCTCATGTCATACACCAGCGGAGTGGTTCCCGTCCTCATAAGGGAGGCCATAGACCGGGGCGTGACTGCTGGAGACTACGGCCAGGCCCTCCGCTACGCACTCCTCATACTCCTCGTTGGCGTCCTCAACGGGGCCTTCAGCTTTGCCGGGAGGTATCTCCTCGTCAAATCGGCCCAGCATGCGGTTTACCACCTCAGGATGGACGCCTTCAGGGCAATTCAACGGCAGAGGATGGAGTTTTTTGACAAGACCTTCTCCGGCCAGCTGATAAGCAGGATAACCAACGACACGGAGAGGATAACGAGGTTCCTCTCATTCCGGCTGAGGATGTTTGTGTACTCGCTCTTTCTGATAGCGGTCTCGCTCTACTACATGGTCCGGATGAACACCCTCCTGACTGCCGTGGCCCTGGTTACCATAGGGATCGTCGTGGCCTTGAACTCGGCCTACGCAATGAAAGTCCGCCCCATCTACGACAGGATCAGGCACCAGACAGGTGTAATAGCCTCTACAGCCACAGGGACGATAGCCGGGATAAAGACGATAAAGGCCCTCTCGGTGGAGGAAGAGATCAGCAAAAAGTTCGAGAGGGAGAACGAGGAACTCTACTCACTCAACGTCGAGGCCACGAGGGTGGTGGCGATATACGGAAACGCCTCCTTCCTCGTCCTTGGAATAGCGATGAGTGCGATGCTCTACTTTGGTGGAAGGGCCATCATAGTGAACACGCTGACGGTTGGGGAGCTCGTGGCCTTCCTCACGTACATGCTCACGATGACCTGGCCCCTCAGGGCGCTCGGCTTCACAATAGCCGACATCCAGAGGAGCCTGGCCGCGGCTTCGAGACTTTTTGAGGTTGTGGATTCCGCTCCCGGGAGCGTTGATCCGCCGAATGCTGTCGAGCTGAAGAACCCAAGGGGCGAGGTGGAGTTCAGGGATGTGTGGCTCACCTACCACACGGGGAAGACCGTTCTCAGGGGGCTGAGCTTTAAGGTGAAGCCCGGTGAGAAGGTCGTCATAACCGGACCGCCGGGCTCGGGAAAGAGCACGGTTCTGAAGCTGATAGCCAGGTTCTACGAGCCCGAGAAGGGAGAGGTGCTCCTGGACGGGGTTGACGTGAGGAAGATAAAGACGGAGAGCCTGAGGAAGACCGTAGCCTACGTCCCGCAGGAGCCCTTCATCTTCAACCGGAGCATAAGGGAGAACATCGCCCTTGCCAAGCCGGACGCGACGATGGAGGAGATAGTAAAGGCCGCCAAGATAGCGAAGATACACGATTTCATTGTATCTCTTCCAGAAGGCTACGACACCGTGGTTGGGGAGAAGGGGGTAACCCTCTCGGGCGGCCAGAGGCAGAGGATAGCGCTGGCGAGGGCCCTGCTCCTCGATCCAAAGGTAATCCTCCTCGATGATCCAGTCTCGAACCTCGACGCCGGAACCGAGAAGCAGCTCGTGGAGGACTTGAAGGAGATACTGAAGGACAGGACGGCGTTGATAGTTTCCCAGAGGCCGTCACTAGTTAAGCTCGCCGACAGAGTTATTGTAATGGCCGAGGGCAGAATAGTAGAGGACGGTAAACCGGAGGAGCTGGCCAGGAAAGGTGGAGCCTTCAGCGAGATGCTCAGGGCGGTGGGAGGAAATGAATGAGTCGTCGCTCTCGCTCATAGTGCGCTTCGTAAGGGAAGCCCTCTCCGAGAGGAAAACCCTCGCCATAGTGGTGGTGAGCATCATCGGCTCGGCTTTGGCTAACCTGGCCTCCCCCTACCTCCTGAGCGTGGCGATAGACCGCTACATAGTGCCCGGGAGATACGAGAAGCTGGGGCTCATCGCGGCCCTCTACCTCCTCGCCCTTGCCGGCCAGTGGTTCTTCATGACTCTCCAGACGTACTACACAGAGGTTTTCGGCCAAAAGGTCCTCAGGAAGCTCAGGAGCAGACTGCACGAGAAAGTTCTCTCCGCGAACCTCGACTTCTTCAAAGAGAAGTCCACCGGCGACCTCGTGTCGAGGATAATCAACGACACCGGCGTGGTGAACGATGTCCTCGTTTCCGGCCTGCTGGGCGGGCTTGGGAGCCTGCTGAGCCTGGCGGGCATAATAGTTGCCATGCTCATACTCGACCTCAGGCTGACCCTCGTAACCCTCACCAGCGTCCCGCTCATGGTTGTGGTTGCCTACTACTTCGGGGGAAAGATGAGGAAGGCCTACCGCGAGACGAGGCGGAAGATAGCGAGGATCTCCAGCGTGGTCGAGGAGAGCGTTGCTGGAATAGAGACGATACGCGCCTTTGGAAGGGAGAGGCATGTAGAGAGGGAGTTCTCAGAGGCGTCGCTGGAGACGATAAAGGCCTACCTGCGGGTCGCGGTTTACATGGGCCTCTTCTGGCCCCTCATGAACATAACGAGCCTTCTCTCGGTTGTGGTGGTCATAGCCTACGGCGGCTACCTCGCCTACCAGGGGAGCGTCAGCATAGGAGTCGTCGTGGCCTTCATC
This sequence comes from Thermococcus pacificus, assembly GCF_002214485.1. Lineage (NCBI taxonomy): Archaea > Methanobacteriati > Methanobacteriota > Thermococci > Thermococcales > Thermococcaceae > Thermococcus > Thermococcus pacificus. The sequence goes on along the minus strand of NZ_CP015102.1, from coordinate 1,758,687 downwards.
CAGTACGCCCAGCGCTTCCGCGGGCCGATAAACAACGTTGTGAGCATGTACGACAGTCTGCAGTCCGCTCTGGCCGCTTTGGAGAGGATATACGAGGTCCTGGACGATGAGAGGGTGGAAGACTACAACGGAAAAACCGTGGAAAAGCTGAGGGGCGAGATAGAGTTCAGAGACGTCTGTTTCGAGTACGAGAAGGGAAGGCCCGTGCTCAAAGGGATAAACCTCTCAATTCCCGCGGGCTCAAAGGTTGCCCTCGTGGGAAGGACTGGGGCAGGAAAGACAACCATCGCGAACCTGATAATGCGCTTTTACGACCCGACCAGGGGCTCAGTCCTCTACGACGGGACCGACGGGAGGGAGATAAGCAGGAAGAGCCTGCGGAGGAGGATAGGCTATGTCCCGCAGGAGACCTACCTCTTCCCGGGGACGATAATGGAGAACATCCTTATAGCGAACCCCAAAGCGAGCGAGGAGGACGTGGTGAGGGTCTGCAGGGAGCTTGGGATCCACGACTTCATAATGAGGCTCCCCAAGGGGTACGAAACTCAGGCCGGGGAGGCCGGAAAACTGCTCTCCGTCGGGGAGAAACAGCTCATCTCGCTCGCGAGGGCGATGCTCAAGGATCCGGACGTGATTATCCTCGACGAGGCCCTCTCGAGCGTTGACCCCAAGACTGAGAGGCTCGTTCAGGACGCGATGCTGAGGCTCATGGAGGGCAGGACGAGCATAATCATAGCCCACCGCCTTGGCATAACCCGCTTCGTGGACAGGGTTGTCGTGGTCGAGGACGGGGAGATCGTTGAGGAGGGCCCCCCAGAGGCCCTACTCGAGAGGAAGGGCCGCTTCTACAGGCTCTACACCTCCCAGCTCAGCGGGGCTGAAGTTGACTGACGGTCATTCGAATAATGGGCGGATGCAAAATAGGCCCGCGGAAGAAAAAGAGATAGATCAATCGAAAGTCCCCTCACCCGACCATATTTTCTGGACGGCTGCTTTAACAGCGCTCTCGTTACCGTAGAGGAGCATCACCCTGTCCATCCCCGGACCATCGTACAGCTCGATGTAAACGCCCCCGTTTCCTTCAAAGTATGTCCTCTCGACGACCTTTCCTGCAGGATCCCTTGAGTTCAGCGGCGGGAGGGACTTTTCGGTGAAGCCAATCTTCTCGATCTTCGATTTCAGCTCCCTGTAAACCTCCTGCCCACACCCTTCCCTGTAAACCGCCACTTCGATCCTCGCTCCTTCCGGGGTGAAGCCGCTCTCCGAGAGCAGGTCGCCGGAGAACACCCTGCTCCTCCCGGTTTTGTTCACTATTTCCGTGTGCATGAAGAGCCCGAGCATCTTCTCCGGGGAGGGGCCAACCCACATCACGTGAAACATGACCTCGTTGAGGGCGTACTCCGCCATATTAAGCCCATCCTCGCCATAGGGCACCTGGAAGACCACGATGAGGTAGAACCCTCCGAAATACGTGGTAAAAGCAGAGTAGAGCGCGTTCTTCCCCTCCCACTTGAATTCATCGGTGCTGTTCCCGAGGCGGTTGAGCTTTTCTTTGAGCTCTGCCAGCGCTTCAGTGGCCGAGTACGAATCCGGGTAAGCAAAAACACTGACGTAAACCTTTGATGAAACTCCCTTTGGTGAAACCTCCAAGGTCTGGCCGGCCAGACTGCCCCCGGGAACCGGGAACTCAGGCTCGGCTGGGGAGATAGAGTAGTCCTCCCTAAGCGGGTCAATGAAGTGGGAGACGCTGACGTTTGGGTTCATCCCGCAGAGGGGATCCGAGGGAGAGACCTTCCCCAGCTCTTCCAAAAATCCAGTCTCCGAGGAGATCGTGGTGGGTGTTGCATCGCTAGTTGCGTTATTATCAGAGTCCTCTAAACAACCAGAAGCTATAACAACGGCAACCAGTATAAAGGCCAGTATCTTCCTCATGGGGCTCCCTTCTTTTACTAAATCTTAAGGTATAAGTAGTTTTTGGTGAAATATGTGTAAAGCACCTGATTAGAGTTAGAACTTGATTTTTAAGAAGGTCAGTTGTACTTCGTACACAACATATCTATACTCTTACAGCACGAAGCCTAACCTTCTAAGAGAATTTTTCAAGCAGGTCTGAAGCAAAATTGTCCCAAAAAGCGCCACCACCGATGTGGTGATCGCCGAAAACAGAACTCCGGCACCGTTTTCAATCGCCTACGCAAAGGCCAACTGCGACAGCGGAACGACGAGCGTAGCGAGGGCGTCAAAGATGCCCCTCGCAGTTCTGAGGCTTTTGAGGGGAAGGCCTTCTGCATCAGGCTGTCGAAGGAGACGTTGAGGAGCCGACCTCCTGAGCCTAAGAGGAGAACCGCGGAAAAGAGGGCCGGACTAACGGGAAGCCAACCAGAAGCAACTCGCTCCTCACGGCTTTGGCTTTCCACCCGTCGGCGAACCTTGCGGATTTGCTCTTTTCTGGTCTCCGGAGAGAATCCTTGAACCTCTCGTAAATCAGCTCGTCAATGTATTTCCCATCGCTCCAGACGTGCTCCCTGAAGTGGCGCCTTTAAATTCTTTCAACCACCATAACGGTCTTTCCCTCTTCCTCCTTAACCCCGAGCGCAACGCCTTTACCCAAGATCTCGACCCAGCCGCGCTCCCAAGGTTCTCTCTTCCAAAGGATTTTACCATTCTTGGTCTTTAGTAGCACCGCCTTCCCATAGACTTCGCCCCCGACAAGGAGGCCGTTCTCGATTGGCAGGAGCGAGGTTGCCGCGCCGTTCGGGAGCGTTACCTCCCAGTCTCTGCCCCAGACCCACAGGTCACTCCCTTTGTAGCCGCCCAGGGTTATTTTTCCTCCCATTTTGGCGGCCGTTAGGGCGACTCCATTTCCGAGCTCGCTTTCCCTTATCAGTTCCCCGTTCTCAGTGAACTCAAACGCTTTAACCTTCCAGGTTCCATCCTTCACGCTTCCGACGAGGACGGGCTTACCGTTGAGTTCAACTAGGCCGGAAATCACAACATCGCCTCAGGGACCAAGGGTCTTGAGCCAGAGGAGTTCGCCTTCCAGCGTGATTCTCCCGACGAAGAAGCCCCTGCCTTTCCCATCAGAGGTTTCTCCAGCTACGAAGGTCCCGCCCTCAGCGGGCAGAATTGAGTAAACGCATTCATTGCCAAGGATTTCCAGCTTTCTCTCCCAGAGGACTTCGAGGTTCCCGTCAAGCCTCGCTACGTAGCCCTTCCATCCCTCACCGCCCTCAAGTGTGGCCTTCCCCTCAACGGCACCGCCGAGTAGATAGCCGTCTTTGAGCTTCGCCGCGCTGTGCCCTTCCCAGTCGTCTTCTCCTGAGATGAACTTCACGGCCTTTATCTCTTCCCCGTCGAGCCTTGCGAGCATTATCTTGTAGGCTTTCCCGTCGTGGACGCTCCCGACGAGCAGGTCACCGGCGAGTGCAACCGGAACCGTCTCAACGCCGAGGGAGTAGGTTTTCATAAAGCTTTTCACCCCTTACTTTTAACACCAATTCTCGTCCTTTTAAAAGCTCGCAGGTGTATTCTTACAACGGCGAATTGTTTTTAAAGTTTTTGAAACTTAATGTAGGATGTGAGAATCTCGGGGTGGTTCAATGGATAGGGGGAAGAAGATAGCACTGTCCGCCCTTGGGGTAGAGATTGTTGGTTCAAGCATACTTCTTCTATTTTACCGGGATATAGGTTGGGTTCCCCTTGGAATACTTATGCTCTTCCTGCTTTATCTCGTCGTTAAAAAGCTCGGCGTTGGAAAGGAAGAGCTCGGACTCGGAGGAGAGCTTGACCTAAAAATCCACATCCTCCTGCCCATAGCCTTCATGCTCCTGAGCTTTGTGTGGATTCTCCCCCTGGGAGTAGGCCTGAACACGTTTGGGAAGCCGCTGAAAGTTGTCCTTTTAATATATCTGGTGTTGCTGGTTAGGTATCTTGTCTTCGTAGCCCTCTACGAGGAGATACTATTCAGGGGGCTGATGCAGAGGGGTTTTGAGCTCTGGAAGGGACCGAAGTTCGCGGTAATTGCCACGGCCATAATCTTTTCGTTGGGTCATATCGGGAGCCGCTTCTCATTCCAGCCAACCTTCCCAAACTTCTGGAGGCTTTACAATCCCCTCCTGGCTGGCATAGTCTATTCGATCTACCGCTGGAAGTTCCGGAGAATCGAGGGTCTAATCCTTGCGCATGGCCTCAGCGACTTCTTTGACAGGATTATGACCGTTGAAAAGGCTGACTGGCTCCTGGGCACGCTTGAAGGGCACGTTTACATGGTGGCGGCGTACACAGCCGTCATGGCCCTCGAAGGTTATGCATACGTGAAGATAGCCGAAAAACTGGGGGAAACAGCCAAAAAATCCAAGGAGATGGTGGCATGACCGGAAGAAAAGCTCTTGTCGTCTTTGTCATAGCCCTGCTCCTCGTGGCTTCAGTATTTTCAACCTACTCCTGGTGGCAGTGCCGGAAGGAGAAGAGGGAGATTCTGGTGGATGTTTACATCGGATCTCAACTAAGCATACTGGCGCTAGGAGAAATAGGTGACCTCATGGAGCACCAACTCCAGAACAACGCCTCCAAAATCGTCCTATTAATTTACACCATGGATTACCGTGATAAAGCGTATGAAGTTGGGCACACCTTCCTGATCTTGTACCTCCACTCCGATGAGGATAAGTTCTGGAAGCTTAGTGTTGCAATAAGAAACCTGGCAGACTTCCTGAGCACGGCCTTAAATGGAGGACCAGAGGAGTGTGTACATAAACTCGGAGAGAACCTCGAAACGCTAAAGAAGTTCGACGCCCTCTTTAAGGAGCTCAGGAAATATGAGGATCCCTTTGACATACCGGCCGGACTTGCGGAGGAGTTTTTCAACACAAGCGAGCAGCTGAAGTGGTAATTGGTGGGGAGGGCTCTGACTCTCAAAGTTTTTATGGATTCAATCCATAATTCCTTAGAGGTGTCGCGATGGTTCCCGAAAGTCACCTCAAAGTTCTCCGCAAGCTGTACGAGCGGCTAAAGGATAGCGACGTGGACTGGGCCGTTACAGGAAGCCTCGGCTTTGCGCTCCAGGGAGTTCCCGTTGAGCCGCATGATATTGACATTCAAACCGATAAAGAAGGAGCCTATGAAATCGAACGCCTCTTCTCTGAGTTTGTGGTCAGGCCCGTCAAGTTCAGGGAGAGCGAGAGAATCCGCTCGCACTTCGGGGCGTTGAGGATTGATGGGATCGAAGTCGAGATAATGGGGGACATCCAGAAGAAGGTCGGGGACGAGTGGGAACCGCCAGTGGACGTGAGGAAGTACAGGCGCTTTGTGGAGATTGAAGGCATGAAAATCCCGGTTCTGGATCTGGAGTACGAGTATCAGGCCTATCTCAAGCTGGGGAGAGTTGAAAAGGCAGAGATTCTGAAGAGATTTTTAGAGGGAAGGAGCGATTAATGGATACGGATCATGGCCCACAACGCGGCTCGGGTGAGGTCTCATGAACTCCAAAAACCCGCTCGATGCCTTCTACTCATAGGCGCTGGAATATTTCAGGGAGCTTGGCGGGAGTGAGGAGGAGTTCAAGTGGTTCGTTGGGGTCAGACTGGCCTGGTTCGGGCCCTACCGCGAAGAGGTCAGACTGAGGCTCAAACTCCTCAATGAGCTCCCCAGGAGGGTCAAGGGAGGGTGCTTGACGTTGGCTCTGGAAGTGGCTACCCAGCGCTCCTCATAGCCCTCTCCGGGAACGCCACGGAGGTTGTGGGCGTTGAGCCCGATCGCCACATCTTCGAGTTCTTGAAGAGGCTTGAAAAACTCGCCGAAAACCTTCGGTTCATTAACGGTGACTTCCTCGATCGGGGGCTTGAACTGGAAGGCTTCGACACGGTGGTTTTCAGCTACATCCTGCACGACTTCGACCCGCTCCCTTTCATTGAGAGGGCCCTTGATGTCCTCAAACCTGGAGGGAGAATAATAGTTGGGGACTTCGACCTCAACGGGCTGAGGGAAACCCTGAAGAGGTTTGTCCGTGAAAAGAGGGTCAAAATCCTCGAAAATCTAACCATCGGAGAGGCCCCCACTCACAGACAGAGGGCAAAGGCCTTTATAATCGTCATGGAGGTGCCGAAATGAGGGTCGCCTTGATTCCAATGCGCGTTAAAGTTGGAGACTTCGACACCAACTGGGCCGAGTTCGAGAGGCGCTTTGATGAGGCCTTGGCCCATAACCCCGACTTCGTGGTCTTCCCAGAGTACTGCTTGACGGGCTTCGAGGAGTGGGACTTTTCCGGGGCGGAGCTTTACGATGAAACTGTCGAACGGGTAAGCTCGCTGGCGAGGAAAAACGGAGTTTACGTCGTCTTCGGCCTTTTAGAACCCTATAAAAACTGCGTCTACAACTCGGCCCTTTTAATCGGCAGAAACGGCGAGGTTTTCCTAAAACACAGAAAGTTCCAGGAGCCATGCAAGTTCTGCACCGGCAACACGGTGAGGACAGCCTGGACGGAGTTCGGGAAAGTGGCGGTAATCATCTGCGGTGACCTCTACAACAAGCGCATCCTGAAGTGGGTGAGGAGGAAAAGGCCAGCTTATCTCTTCGTGCCGATGGAGTACTCGCCCGACTACGGCCAGCCGAACGAGGAAGACATTGAAGCAATGGCCGAGAGAGTAAAACTCCTCGGCGTTAGGGCTTTCATCGTGAACAGCTATCCACCGGGCGGCGCATGGGTCTTCGACGCTGATGGAACCCTGTTGGCTTCATCAGAGGGTGACAAAACCCTCCTCTGGGAGGGACAACCCTAAAATACATTGCCGCATAACTGTCCCCGGTGGGTTCGATGGAGCTCTACGACGTTGAGGAATTCTGGAAGTTTGACATACGCGTTGGCCTCGTGAAGAAGGCTGAGAAGCTGAAGCGCACGAGGAAGTTAATCAAGCTCGAGGTTGACTTCGGGAGCGAAGAGAGGACGATAATCACTGGAATAGCCGACCAGTATTCGCCGGAGGACCTCGAGGGGAAGAAGTTCGTCTTCGTTCTCAACTTGAAGCCCAAAAAGCTCTCCGGCGTCGAGAGCAGGGGAATGCTCATCGTTGCGGAGACAGAGGACGGAACGGTTTACCTCCTCCCGGTTTCGGAAGAGGTTCCGGTCGGAACGAGGGTGTGGTGAATGTGGCTCTCGGCTAGGTTCGTCGATGAGAACGTGGCCTTTTCAAGGATGCCGAGCGATGTTGAGCTCGATGAAGTTGCCGATGACTTCGATGCCATCGTTGTCCTAGTAGAGGACTACGAGCTACCCTACTCACTCGAAGAATGGGAGAAGAGGGGAGTTGAGGTCCTTCACAGCCCGATTCTGGATTTCACCGCTCCGAGTCTTGAGCAGCTCCTCGAAATCCTCCGCTGGATCGATGCCAGGGTTCTGGAAGGAAAGAGGGTCTTAATCCATTGCATGGGCGGCCTCGGCAGGAGCGGAACCGTTGCGGTTGCCTGGCTCATGTACTCAAAGAACCTGCGTCTGAGCGAGGCCCTGAGGAGGGTTCGCTCGGTAAGGCCCGGTGCCGTCGAGACCTACGAGCAGATGGAGGTTCTGAAAGAACTGGAGAGTTTCCTCAGAAGCCGTTGAAGCTCACCACCTCCTCCAGCTTCCTCCTCTCGTATTTCGGCTTTGGATCGGCTGGATAACCTACCGGCAGAATCGTCTGAAGCTTGTACTCAGGGGGAGTTTTCAGGAGTTCCTCGACAGGTTTTGGATTCGGTGGCGTGTATGTTACAGTCCCGAGGCCGAGTTCTTCAAGGGCAAGAAGCAGGTAGCCAACGGCTATCCACGTTGACTGGAGCCAGTAAGGGGCTTTGGTGTATCCGAAGACGAGGATTAGGTAGGGTGCCTCGCTCAGGAATGGCTTCTCCGGCTTGAAGCCCTTGGCGTTCAGCCAGGCCATGAGGTCTCCCTTGGTCCTCGAGTAGAACTTCTCCTCCTCGGCCTCGCAGAGCTCCCTTATTCTGCCCTTAAGCCAGTCGTCGTCGATTACCACGAACCTCCAGGGCTGGGCGTTCATTCCGGATGGGGCTTCTTTCGCAGCTTTTATCGCCTTCAGTATATCTTCCTTCGGAGGTCTGTCTGGGAGGAACTGCCTCACGGTCTTCCGCCTCTTCGCTAATTCAAGAACGCGCATGTCACCACCGTAGAAAATTAGACTTTCCCCAAAAGGCTTTTACGGTTCTTGAGAACTCACTTCGATGAGGAGGTATTTCCTGTCCTCCGTGTTCATCGTCCTGCTCGTGGTGGGGTTTTTGGTGTGGCACGGGAAGAGCACTCCCAAACCCTCGCTGGAGTATCCCTTGAATTCCTCAAAGCTACGCTCCTTCCTCGAATCACAGTACGTTCCCGAGGCAAATCTTCTCAGGGCGGCCGTTAAAGCCTACCCGGACAATGAGACGATTTACATAGCGAATGACAACCTCCTAGCTTCGCGCGCCCTCGTCGCCCTCGGCTCCCCGATTGGGAGGCGCATCCTTGAGAACCTCAACGCCAACTATTCTGGGGGATGGAGCGGGAAAGTTGACCCTCTCCCCGGGAGACCCATCGCGGGGTTCTACTGCGTCGAGACACGAAATCTGGGCAAAGTCTACTCCAAAAAGTTCAACGCGACGTTCGAGATAAAATACGAGATAGCCAACACCTCTTGCAGAATGGAGGACTGGGAGTCCTACGCGGATTTGCTTGTTTACGGGGCTTTAAACGAGCTCATAAATGGGAACGAAAGCGGTGCCCTTGAGATCTATTCTCGGCTTCTTGGGATGTGGGACGGAAACGGCTTCAGGGACAGAGCCTTTGATGGAACGTATCAGACCTACAAGTGCGCCCTGTTCGTATACCTTTACCGTGCCCTTGGAAAACCCAAAGAGGGTGGAAACGTCTATTCGCACTGTCTTAACGTGATCTCTTCTCTGCAGGCCGAGAACGGTGGAATAATCACGGGCTATTGGGTTGAGAATGGAAAAATCGCTCCGGTTGGTGATACCAACACGGAAACGACCTCCATGGTAGTCCTCGCCGTGTATTCCGGATATCCCACCACCATCAAGGAAGTTTATCAGACGTAGAACACCATCCCGTCGTAGGCGACGAGGACTCTATTCCCCCACCTCTTTCTCACGTACTCAGTCAGCTCAAGGAAAGGCAGGTTCTTGTGCGATATGTGGCTTAAAACGGTCCTCTCGGCGAGAGAAAGGCCTATCTCAGCGGCCTCATCGACGTTGTTGTGGTAGGGATCGTCGGTTCCAGGCGGATAGGTGGCATCGACGATAGCTAGCCTCAGCGGGGCCCTCTCTTCCAAAAACTCCCTCGTCCCCTCTGGAAGGCCTTTCGTGTCGTAGAGGATTGCAACGCTCTTCCCGTCCTCTTCTATCAGGTAGCCCAGGGTCTCGACCTGATGGTTGAGCCTGATCGGGGTGATTTTTAGGGTGTCAACCTTTAGAGTTTGACCGGGCTTTATCACGTTGGGCCTCAGGTTCTTCGGGTCGTTGAGGATTAGAGCATCGGCGTGCCCCTCTGGGGCATAGAGCCTCGTCTCCTTCGCCATCCAGCGGAGCTTGTAGAGGCCGTAGATGTGGTCGTGGTGCCAGTGGGTCAGAAAAATCGCCTCCAGAGGGACGTTGAGGAAGTCCCTTATATCCGTTCCAACGTCGAAGAGAACTGCCCTTTTGTTCTCGGTGATTATCGCCAAAGTTGAGGGCCTCCTCTGTGCGAAGCCGAACTTTCTTGCTTCATTACAGGTCGAACAGGTGCACAGATGGGCTGGAATCCCCTCGCTCCCGCCGGTGCCGATGAAATAAACCAGCATAGCTACCACCTGTTTTATGGTCGTAAAATATTCCCGCTTAAAAAGCATTCCCTCACTCGACCTTAACGGGGTTCACCTTGAGAACCTCAACGTATCGCCTGAAGCCCTCCTCGTCAACGATGTGGAACTCAAAGGGGTGATAGTAGGGGAGGTTTGCGAGCTCCTCGATTTTAACCTCGAGCTCGGCCTTCTCGCGGAGGTTTTTTGGGGCCTTTCTTACCTTTATCAGGAGATCAACGTCGCTCCCGGCTGTGAACTTCCCGGTTAAGACGCTTCCGAAGACGTAGAGTTCGCACTGGCCAAACACTTCCTCGCAGGCGCGCTTTATCGCGGGGAGGTATCTCCTGTAGTGCTTTATCATGAGGTAGCGCTTTCTTCCGTCCTCAATCATCCTGGAGATTACTGCCTCTCTCGAACTCATCAGCCAGGCCCTCCACGAAGTCCATAACTCTGGCAACGAACTCGATGAGTTCTTCTGCATCTTCCCTATAGTAAACCCTTGCCTCGTATCTTGTTTCGATGTAAGCGTCCTCAAGCTCCCGCAGGAGCTTCCTGTTAGCCCTTATGAACTCCTCGATGCGGTCTTCCAGTTTAAAGACCTGTCCAAGGCGATACAAAAGCTCTCTCAGTGAATGGCTCCTTATCCTCAGGTCGGCATATTTGATTAAGAGGGCTTTTATGTGGAGCTGAAGGGCCTGTTCCGCGAGGAATATTGCAGCGTCGTATTTCTCACTTTCAAAGGCGGAATTCGCAAGTTCCAGGTAATCCTCTGAGCGCCTCAGCAGCGTCTCAACCTCCTCGTAGTGCATTTCACCACCGGAAACACTTTAACCCAGACGGATTAATACCTTTCGATGCTCATGCGCTTTATAGCGGACATGATGCTCGGCCGCCTGGCCCGCTGGTTGCGTCTCTATGGCTACGACACGCTCTACGGGATAGAAGACGATGACGAGATAGTCCATGTTGCCCTTAAGGAGGACAGGATAATCCTGACGAGGGACTCTGGCTTAGCGGAGAGGGCAAAGAGGCTCGGCGCCAAAGTTTTCCTCCTATCATCGAACTCCCTTGAAGAGCAGGTGAAGGAACTCAAGCGCCTTGGGGTCGACTTCAGGGAGCTCTTTCCACCCAGCGCCCGCTGTCCCAAGTGCAACGGCCCAATAGGGCGCGCCTCAAAGGAAGAAGTCAGAGGGAAGGTCCCTTCCACAGTTTACGAGAGGTACGATGAGTTTTATATCTGCCAGAACTGTGGTCAAATCTACTGGCCGGGCAGGCAGTGGAGGGAGATGCTGAAGATCGATAAAAAGCTGAGGGGAGAGAAATGAACTGGGAGCAGTGGAAGCCGTTCTACCTGAGAATAGTCCGCGAGATGGGATACTCAATTGATGGTGACAGAAGGGCGGCTCAAATCCTCCGCGCCCTTCTCCTCGAGGGCGACGAGTACATCCTCAGGGAGGAGCTTGAAGCCATTATCAGGAAAAAGGCCTACGTCTTCGGTGCCGGTCCGAGCCTGGAAGATGCCCTAAAGCAGTTCGACTTCTCAGACGGAACGCTCATAGCGGCAGACGGTGCGACTTCAGCACTCCTCGATGCGGGTTTGGTTCCCGACGTAATCGTGACAGACTTAGACGGAAGGATTCCTGACCTCAGGATAGCAAACGACAGGGGTTCCTTCATGGCTATTCATGCCCACGGTGACAACATCGACAAACTGACGACCTACGTTCCGTTCTTCTCCAGAATCCTCGGAACCTGTCAGACTGACCCCCTCGACATCGTGTATAACTTCGGCGGCTTCACAGACGGCGACAGGGCGGCTTTTCTGGCGGAAGCCCTCGGCGCGAGGGAGATAGTTCTGATCGGCTTTGACTTTGGCGACGTCGTTGGGAAGTGGAGCAAGCCTTCCCTGAGGGAGCACTCGCCGGTATGGGAGAGCAAGGGGAAGAAGTTCGCCTTCGCTCAAGAGCTCCTAAGATGGCTGGAAAAGAATGGGAAGGCAAGAATAGACTACCTCAGACCAGATCCCTGAGCTTCTTGACCTTTCCGGCCTTTATCTCAATGTAGCCGAGCCTTTTGAGGAAGCGGAGCACCTCCTCGAGTGCCACCGGGGAGTAGTTGATGACGAGCGTTCCCTTTGGCGTTGGAATCGCTATCGGCGCCGCCCTGGCGAAGGCCTTGACGAGCTCACTCAGCTCCACCTTCTCATTGCCAAGGCTCTTGAGTATCTCGCTCGAGAGGATTGCCCTGCCCACGAGCGCGAAGTAAACCCTCAGCAGAACATCCTCCGGGAAGTATCTGCTCGCGATTTTGCCGAGGGCGTTTATCTTGCCCATGTCAAGCTCGAGTATCTCAAACTCGTATTCCATAGTCAGGTCGGCGAAGGCGAACTGCTTGGCTATCTTCTCGGCGCTTTCTGGGTTGTGGACGAGGTTGAATGGGAACTTGAACTCAAAGCGGAGCTTGGTGACGTCCACCCCATCGCGGAGCTTTATAACGCCGTCCTCGTAGTCTATCGCGCCGTTCCTCGTCAGCTGGTCGAGGATTTCGGCCACCCACGGCCCCTCGTTCAGGAGGACCTCGAACTTCTCCCCGACTTTTATGTGCTCGAGGATGTGGTTCAGGCTTTCCTTAAAGGATGTGAATCCCTCGATGAGGGCTTCCTTGTCAGCGCCCTCCATGACTTCTATCTGCGCCCTTATCTCCTCCAATGTTCCCTCAAGCATGTAGCCTACAAAGCTCTCGTAGGAGAGCCTCTCGTTGAGTTCAAACTTTATCCCTTCCCTCTTCAAGTCCTCAAGAAATGACCTCTTGACGGCCTCGTTCTTCGTCACGAACCTCATTCTATCACCGAACCGGAAACCGTTAAAAGTCTTATAGACTTTTGCTTTCAGGAGGTGAGGGGATGAGCGAGAAGCAGTACCTGCTCGATAAGACTCTGGAATCATGGAAAGGAAAGCGCGTGGCTCTCTCGGTTAGCAACGAGCATTCGTTCACCGGAATCCTCGAGGACTTCGACGAGGAGGTCATACTCCTGAGGGACGTCGTGGACATAGCCGGAAATAAAGCCAAAGCGCTGGTGGTTAAAATAGAAGACCTGAACTGGATAATGCTCCTCTGAGGTGGAATCATGAGGGCAGTGGCCTTCGTAGGCGTCAAGAAGAGCGGTAAGACGACGACGGTCGAGGCGGTCGCAAGGGTGCTGAGGGAACGCGGCTACCGCGTGGCGATAGCGAAGAGCATGCACGCCGAATTTGACAGAGAGGGAACTGACACATGGCGCTTCTCACAGGTGGCAGACTCAGTCATAGTCAGGGCTAACGACACGGACGCGCTTCTGTTTAAGGCAAAGGACATCAACGCGCTCTTCTCGATGGTTAACGCGGACTTCCTTCTCCTCGAGGGCTTCAAAAGCGTCCAGCACGTTCCAAAGGTCATCTGCGCGAAGAGCGAGGAGGACGTTAGAGAACTCAACGATGGCCTCGCCGTAGCTGTGAGCGGGGTTGTAGCAGGGAACGAGGTCAGAGAGATAGACGGCCTCCCAGTCATAGACGCCACGAAGGAACCGGAAAAGCTCGCCGACCTCGTGGAAAAGCGCGCCTTCATGCTGCCCAATATAGACTGCGGCCTCTGTGGCTTCAAGTGTGCCGAAATGGCGAGGATGATAGTGAAGGGTGAGAAAACGCTCAGGGACTGCGTCGTCCTCAGCTCAAAGCCGAAGGTGACGGTCAAAATCGACGGCCAAGTTCTTCCCATGAAGGACTGGGTGCAGGAGCTCGTTGAAAAAACGATAAAGGGCATGCTCTCAGCGATGAAGGGTTACCGTGATGGACGGAAGATCGAGATTGTGATAAGGGAGGACTAAACAGCCTTCACGGAAACTTCTTCCACTCTTCCATCCTTCAAAACATATGCTCCATAGTTCCCCTTTCCATCAACGATCAGCCAGGCCACTGGCCAGAGCTCCATCCCCCTCAAATCCTTCCCGCTCGGCCTTGGCGGGCACTTGGGGTGGGAGTGGAAGATGCCAACAACTTCAAGGCCCTTCTCCTCGGCCTCGTCTATGGCCTCCACCATTTCTAAGGGATCCATCTCAAACTCCGTAGGAGAGTTCAGCCTGTTCGTGATGAAGCGGACTTCCTCGACCTTGAACGTCTCCTCCTCTCGCCTCCCGAAGAGGAAGCCGCACACCTCAAGGTCGTTCTTTTCCGCCACTTGGATAATCGACTTTAAAGCCTCCTGTCGAATCATCAACTGCATACCCAAAGTTGCCCCGTTAGACTTATAAACCTTGAACAAATGGCAAATGCCGCTGGTGGTATCATGAAGTGGTCCCTCACACTCTATGGCGGAGACCACCATGGAAAGACCATTGTCTTTGAAACCGAAACTACCGACGAGGCGAGGCACTTCGCGAAGCAGGAGCTGAAGCGGAAGGGCGCGAGGGTCTACGAGCTCGAAAAGCTTGAGTGATTCTTCTTCTCCCATTCTTCTTCCCCCATCCCCTCGCTCGGGGGATATCCAATTCTGTTCCGGTGTATTAATATGGCTATTGTTGTCTTATTATGTTCGTACAAAGATGTTGATTGATGAACCTGTTAGGCCAACAATGCTTTTAAACTTCTCAAAATCTCTTGTTGCCAGTAGTGATATGTGAGGTGTCCGCGATGCTGGTCAGAATAGTCTACTACCGGGAAAACACACTCCCAGAGGAGAGGATAGTCGTCACGAACGACCTGTCAAAGGCAGAGAGGATAGCAAGGGAAGAAATGGAGAGGCTGAAGGCCAGGGAGTACGAGCTCGAGTGGGTGGCTTGAAAAGATCCTTCAGCACAGAAATTTTTCGATTATCTTCACTTGGCAAACTGAGTGGATATTATTAGAAAAAATTAGGGGCATCAGCCCCTGGCCTGTTTGAACTGCTCCTGTACCTTTCTGTAGTACTCCATCGTCTCCTTGCTCACGCTCGGGCCGATCTTCTTGAGGGCCTCCTCGAAGTCCTTCATGGTGACCTTGACCTTCTGCCTTATCTCGTCGGCCTTCATGCCGGGCCGTATGATGCCCTCCTGGAGTGCCCTTCTCATGGCGAGCATCGCTGCCTCTCTGACCACGGCCTCGATGTCGGCACCGGTGTATCCCTCGGTCCTCTTGGCCAGCTCCTCGAGGCTGACATCCTCAGCCAGCGGAACCCTTCTGGTGTGGACCTTGAATATCTCGAGCCTGGCCTTCTCGTCTGGTGCTGGAACCAGGATGAGCCTGTCGAACCTTCCCGGCCTGAGCAGGGCTGGATCAATGATGTCCGGCCTGTTGGTAGCGCCTATGACGACCACGCCGCTGTTCTCCTGGATTCCATCCATCTCAGTCAGGAGCTGGTTGATAAGCCTGTCGGTGACCCTGTTCACGTCGGTTCCCCTGCGCGGAGCGATTGCGTCTATCTCGTCGATGAATATCACCGTTGGGGCCGCCTGCCTCGCCTTCCTGAAGATCTCGCGGATGTTCTTCTCGCTCTCACCGACCCACTTGCTCAGCACTTCCGGACCCTTGATGGCTATGAAGTTAGCCTCGCTCTCGTTCGCTACTGCCTTTGCAAGGAGGGTCTTACCTGTTCCGGGTGGTCCGTAGAGCAGGATACCCTTCGGCGGGTTGATGCCGAGGCCCATGAATGCCTCCGGGTACTTGAGCGGCCACTCGACTGCCTCGCGGAGCTCCTCCTTGACGTCCTCTAGGCCACCAATGTCGTCCCAGTGGACGTTCGGAACCTCAAGCAGGACCTCCCTGAGCGCTGAAGGCTCTATCATCTTGAGGGCCTCGTAGAAGTCCCTCCTGGTGACCTTCAGGTCTTCAAGCACTTCTTTGGGTATGTGCTCCGCCTCGAAGTCTATCTTGCCCTCCTGTATCAGCCTCCTGAGGGCGGCCATTGCGGCTTCTCTCGCCAGGGCTGCGAGGTCGGCACCGACGAAGCCGTGCGTAACCTCGGCGAGCTCCTCAAGCAGGCTGTCGATTAGCTTTGCCTTGACCTCATCGTAGAGCCTCTCCTCAACCTCGCGGAGGGCCTTCTTTATCTCCTCCTCGCTCTCGGCCTTCTTGACCTTGGCTATAGCCTTCTCTGCGGCATCCCTGTAGGTCTCGTTCCTCTCAAGCTCCTCGAGTATCTCAATGACCTTGCTCTTCCTGAACTCAGGCTCGATGGGCATTCCTCTGGTGTGGATCTGGAGTATCTCCTTCCTTCCCTGCTTGTCCGGAACACCGACCTCAAGCTCGCGGTCGAACCTTCCTGGCCTCCTCAGTGCCGGGTCAATCGCGTCGGGCCTGTTGGTGGCTCCAATGACGATGACCTTTCCGCGGCTCTTGAGACCGTCCATGAGGGTGAGCAGCTGGCTGACAACCCTCTTCTCTACCTCTCCGCTGACCTCTTCTCTCTTCGGCGCTATAGCGTCGATCTCGTCGATGAAGATTATCGCCGGGGCGTTCTCCTCAGCCTCTTTGAAGACCTCCCTAAGCCTCTCCTCACTCTCACCGTAGTACTTGCTCATTATCTCCGGTCCGTTTATCGCTATGAAGTGGGCGTTTGCCTCGTTGGCGACTGCCTTTGCTAACAGGGTCTTACCTGTTCCGGGAGGACCGTAGAGCAGGACACCCTTGGGCGGCTCAATGCCGAGCTTCTCGAATATCTCCGGGTGCTTGAGCGGGAGCTCTATCATCTCCCTGACCTTCTGGATGACGTCCTTGAGGCCGCCGATGTCCTCGTAGGTGACGCCAAGTGCGGCAGTCTTGCTGACCTCCTTAACGGGCTTCTCGCTGACCTGGAAGTCAGTGAACTCTGTGATCTGGACGATTCCGGCCGGTGTCGTTGCAGTAACGACGAAGGTCAGCTCCTGGCCGAGGATTCCGACCTTAATGTAGTCACCCCTGACGACCGGCCTGCCGACGAGCCTGCTGTGGAGCCACTCGACGAAGTCTCCACCAAAGCGTATTGGCTCGGTTGGGGCAACGATGACCTTCTTGGCCTCCTTGACCTCTGCCTTCCTTATCGTAACCTCATCTCCGAGTCCAACGCCCGCGTTCTTCCTGAGGGTTCCGTCCATGCGGATTATGCCGAGTCCCTCGTCTTCTGGGTAAGCAGGCCAGACCACCGCGGCGGTGTTCTTGGTTCCGATGATCTCGATTATGTCGCCGCTCTGGACTCCAATCTCGCGCATAGCCTTTCTGTCGATCCTAACTATTCCCCTACCAACGTCGCGCTGGTAAGCGGAAGCTACCTTCAACTTAACCTCTCTCCTTTCGGCCATTTTTCACCACCTCCAAATTTTTTCATGGCCGATGATCGCGATTCATCCCTTCTGATTTCAGCTCCCAATGAGAGTTAAAGGCTTGGGCTGTAGAGGGCAAAGCCCCGGAAAATAAACGAAAAAGCCGTCATTCAATCTTAACCTCGAAGCCCTCCTTCTCTGGCTTGGTGGGCTTCTTCTTGGGTATCTCGATCTCAAGGACGCCGTTGTTGTACCTTGCTTTGGCCTTCTCCGGGATGACCTCCTCGGGCAGTCTGATGACCCTCCTGTAGCCGCTGTAGTAGCGCTCGATCCTTATTGCACCCTCGCGCTCAAGCTCCTTCTCGCGCTTCATCTGGGCCTCGATGTAGACGGTGTCCTCCGTAACCCTGAGCTTGATGTCCTCCTTGCGGACTCCGGGGAGCTCTACTGTGATGACGAACTTATCACCGCGGTCGAAGATGTCAACGAAGGGCTCCCTCCAGGTCTCACTGGCAAACTCGGTGCGCTCCTCGGACTCGCGCCAGCCCCAGAGCCTCGGGCCGCGCATGACGTCCCTGAATATGGCGTCGATTTCCTCCTGTATCTCCCTCATCAGGTCGAAGGGGTCCCAGTAGCGGTCCCTCCTCCAGGCCATCGGCACCACCTCCCGGTGCCCTTTTGATTACCGTTAGTTACTAAAAACGTCACCCTTTATAAACTTTTCGATTTTAGTATGCGATGGTGACTAAAATCTGCTGGGTTACAGCTTCAGCTCAGAGTCGGATTTGATGGGAAGGGCATCATAACCAAGCCCTCTGAGAATCCTCGCGAACTCATCCGCGAAGCCGTAGACCGTGAAGATTTTCTCCGGCTTAATTTTCTCGATTATCCTCATCAGCTCCCAGAAGTCCGCGTGGTTGCTGAGCTTCAGCCTTCCGAAGCCCGAGACAGTAAGCTCCCAGGGAGAAAACGAGTTCTCGACCTTCAGCGAGCGGTATGAGCGGAGCACAACCTCTCCGTCTTTATCAACGTTTCCGAACTTGATCCCGAACTTGGAGTAAACCTTAGCGACCTTCAGCATTGTCCCGCTCGGCCTAACTGTGTAGCCGTGGACGTCGAGTATCTTCATGACTTCCTGGGCTTTTCCCATTTGATTAACGTAGAGAACCGGCCTCTTTCCCCTGTCAAGGGTCTCCTCAACAAATGCCACCAGCTTCTTTTCCGCCTCTCTCGGTGAGGGAAAGGTGAATCTCGGAACGCCGAAGGTGGCCTCGATTATCAAAAAGTCCGCCCTTGGAAAGCGGCTCTTCTCTGCCGTTCTGAGCTTGAACCACTTTGTGTCTCCGGTGTAGAAGAGCGTCCCGCCCTCGAGCCAGAGCTTTATCCCGGCCGAGCCAAGCATGTGGCCGGCAGGGTAGAGCTTTGCCTTGAGGTCCCCAAGGTAAAAGGTCTTCCCGAAATCGATTTCCCTGTAAAAGCCGCCTTTCCTTAGGTGGCTGAGGTATTTTGTTGCCCTCGTCGCGAAAATAACCTCTCCGCTGACGAAGTGGTCGGTGTGGGCGTGGCTCTGGAAGGTGAAGCGCGCCGAGCTGTCGAGGCCGACTTTTCCGATTATCATTGTTATTGAATACACCCTGACCAATATAATCTTCCCGCCCGAAACCCTTAATTACATCCGTTTCGATAGAACTCTTGGTGTTGAGATGGAAACCTACGTCATCGAGACCAGAGACCTAACCAAGTTCTTCGGCAAGAGGAACGTCGTCTACCACTTGAATCTCAAGGTGCCTAAGGGCGTTGTCTACGGTTTCCTCGGGCCGAACGGAGCGGGAAAGACAACTACAATTAAGATGCTCACCGGTGCCCTGAAGCCCACCTACGGTGAGATAAGGATTTTTGGCATGGAGATGCCGCGCGAGAGGGTCGAAATCATGAGGAAAGCAGGCTACATGCCAGAGGTCCCGATAGCCTATGAGGATATGACGATTTTTGAGTTCCTCGTGTATATGGGCCGGCTCAGCGGGATGAAGAAGGGGGACGCCGTTGAACAGGCAAAGAGGCTCATGCAGTACACTGGAGTGGGAAGGCTGGCCCTGAACAAGATAAAGGAGCTCTCCTCCGGCCAGAAACAGAGGGTAAGCTTTGCCGCCGCCCTCATGGGCGACCCCGAGCTGCTGATACTCGACGAGCCAACCGCGAACCTCGACCCCCTTGGAAGGATAGAGTTCATCGGCAAGGTGCTCGAGCTCGCGAGGCAGGGAAAGAGCATCTTCATCAGCTCCCACATTGTCAGCGAGGTCGAGAAGATGTGCAACCACGTCGGAATAATCAATCGTGGGGTCCTGGTAGCCCAGGGCAGGATAAGGGACCTCGTGAGCGTTGAGGAGGACGAGTATGACGTCGTCACCTCGGACAACGATAAGGCCATCGCCTTCCTCAGAGAGAAGCCCTACGTCCGCGAGGTCTGGGAGGAGGAAGGCGTGATAAGGGTCCGCGTGGAGCCCCGCTTCCTTGAGGAGTTCTTCTTGGCCTTTCCGCGGTATCTTGTCGAGAACGGGGTGAGGCTAAAGCTCTTCAGGCCCCACACGAGCCCGCTTGAGAGAATCCTCATGGAGAAGTTCGGCATGGGTGAGGAGACATGAGTGCAATCGGCGTCCTGTACTCAAACGAAGTGATGAGGCTCCTCCGTTCGAGGCGGCTGAAGGTGATGCTCGCACTTATGCTCCTTCCCGTGATCGTCTACTTCTTCACCCACGAGGACATAACGGAGTACAGCACCCGGGCGCTCCAGATTTCCCTCCAGGTGAATTTCGCGTCCTTCATAGTCAACTTCTGGGCCAGCGTCATCGGCCAGCTCGTGGTCATAATTCTCATGAGTGAGCTCATCGCGAGCGAGATTGACAGGGGCACGATAAGGCTCCTCCTGACGAAGCCGATAAGAAAGAGCGAGATACTCTTCGGCAAGTTCTTCGCCGGAATGACGGGAATGGCGGTGCTCTTTGGAGTCCCCTACCTCACCCTCCAGGTCTACATGGTGCTCCTCTACAAGAGGGGCTTTGAAGGCTTCAGCTCAACGGTCGGGGACGTCTTCTTTGCCCTTGGAGTCACACTGCTCGTGCTGGGCTCCCTTGGGGCTTTCTCAATGTTCCTCTCGGTAATACTCTCTCGTCCTCTCTACGCCTCCCTCGCGAGCTTCGGCGTCATTTTTGTGGCCCAGTTCATACTCCCGCAGCTGCCGTTCTTCGACGACCCCGAGAGGTTCACTCTGAACTACCAGCTCGGCGTTCTCTTAAAGAAGGGCTTCACCCTCCACACGGGCCTGGACGCCTACAAGGGGGACCCCGCTTCCAGCGCCCTGTTCTTCGCGGTTACGATAATTCTCAGCCTTATCTTTGCCCTCATCGGCCTTTACAGGAGGGAGTACAGATGAATCGGGTAGGAAGGCCTGAGTTCCTCGTCCTCATGCTCATCCTCATCTCCCTCTCCAGTGAGGCCATGGCCCTTTCCGTTGAGATGGGGTTAGATGAGGTTCTGCTAGTGGACGGCCAGGTCGTCACCTTTGACGTTGCCAACGGGGGCTCGCTTATCCTCCTCCACGTCGATGCCGGGAACAGAAGCTACTCTCCCGTTCTGAGGTTCGGGGAAAACCTCACGGTCGATGGGGTAACCTACGCCGTCGGGAGCTTTGACCCCTCCACCTTAAGGCTCCGGCTCCACGTTTCGGGGAACTACTCCTCTGTACGAGTTATGAAGAAGCACGACTTCGATGTGAAGGTTATTGAGGCCTTTGACACCTACGTCAAGCTCAACGTGACCAGCAATGGTTTTTACCCGCTGAACGGAACGCTTAAGGTCTACTCCGGCGGAATCCTTCTCAAGGAGGTCCCGATTGAGCTGGACTGCGGAGAATCCATCCTTCTTAAGCTCAGCCCACCAAGCTCGCCCCTAACGCTTGTGATGGAAGAACAGGGAATTTCCAAGACGGTATCCATTACCAAGTTCGATAAGCAGGTCTCGATAGAGAGGATATGGAGCAACGGTTCGCCCGTCGTTGAGCTCTTTAACAGGGGCGACCCTGTGAACGCGACGGTAAAGCTCCTCTACAACGGCCTGACGGCTGAGACCAAGAGGGTGGAGCTCAGGAGGGGCAGTAACACGGTTGCCTTTTCCTCCCCCGTGGCCCAGGGGATGGTTCTGGTTGACTACGGCGCCCTGGCCCAGGAGAGCTTCTACCTTAAACCCGCTTTGCTTGTTCTCGACGGCGTGCAGAAAAACAGAAGCGTCCTGGTTGTCAGGCTCCGGAACGCGGGAGAGGTGACTTTCAGAGGCACGGTGAGCGCCCTTCAGAACGGAGTCATTGTTGGAAATCCGCTCTCCAGGGATGTGGAGATAAAACCTGGGGAGCTGGTGGAGGTTGAGTTTGAAGTCCCCTCGGATGCATCCTACCTCACACTGACGGCCACCTCTGAAATCGGGGGCTTCTCGTTCCCAGTCATGCTCGGCTCGGAGGGAATCCAAGTCGAGGCCCAGTCTGGGAGCATAAGGGTGCCCTTAGGTGGCAGGGGAGCTTACATTCTCATGTTAAAAGGTTCTGGAAGGGTCAGGCTGGGCATTGAGGGCCTGCCTGAATCGATGCACTATTCCTTCTACGCCGGTGAGAGTGAAATACGGGAGCTCAACGTCGATGGGGCCGCCCAGGTTTCACTCGTCCTCACCGTTCCGAACCTGCCGAGCGGCTTTTCCCTGGGCGAGCCTATCACCTTCAACGTAACCGTCTACACAGATGACGGAACTAGAGTCCTCCCCCTTGAGCTCGAAGTTTACGGCCTCGGCCTGTTGCCCGTCTACGGCGACAACTGGCTGGCGAAGATGAACTACACCGCGGAGACCCACTTCGTCGGGATACCCTACAGGTTCGCGGGGGCCGACCTGACGCCGCCCCTCGCCTTCGAGGAGTGGCCCGGGGAGAAGATAGCAATCGCCTACGGGGAGTACGTCCAGCAGGGGGCCGACCTGACGGTTCACGTCCTCTCGAAGTCGGGCGGGATACTCCACTCATCGGAGCAGAGGAAGGGCATGGCCGACTACGTGGTCTTTAACGAGACGGACTTCATGCTGATGCTCGAGGGGGACAGGTTCCGGGGAATCCTTCTCGTGGCCGATTACATGAACGGGCCGGGAAACCTCAGCTTTGAGGTGAGTCCGAAGGAGTTCGGAACTGGAATACGGACGTTCATCATCAACGCCACGGGGATAAGGGGAAAGAGGCTCAACCTCAAAGTCCACTCCGATAGTCCTGTTGAGATCAGGGCGTACTACTTTACCCTGAACGACGAGAGAAAGGACTTTGACCCGTTGTCCTCTGACTTCAAGGGCGTCTTCAGGGGCAGGGGGACCTCGGTCGAGGGGAGCGTTAACATCAGGCCCTACGAGGACTTCATTGCGGTCTCCATAGTCGGAGCAGGCAACGTCTCGATTGAAATGGTGCCGGAGAGCGTTCCCGTTCAGGCTGGAGGGCTAGGCAAATACGCCGGCTACCTGCTCATAGCCGGCCTGCTGGTCCTTCTGGGCCTGTTCGTGTACTTGGAGAGGCGGCTCGGCTGATGGACAATTTATCCAAAGGCAAGCTCAACCTTTAGTTATGTAAAAGCTTTTTATAGGCCGGCGCCCAAATAGGGGCAGGTGGTAGGCATGACCTTCGATAAGGAGAAGCTCGCGAAAATCCGGGAGGAGGAGAAGCGCTGGGAGGAAACTACCGTCGCGAAGTTCCTCCAGAAGGCTCCGGAGAGAAAGGAGAAGTTCATGACGGACGACGGTTTTGAGATAAAGCGCGTTTACACTCCGGCCGACCTTGGCGAAGATTGGGACTACATGGAGAAGCTCGGCTTCCCCGGTGAGTACCCGTTCACGAGAGGCGTTTACGCGACGATGTACCGCGGCCGCTTCTGGACCATGAGGCAGTACGCCGGCTTTGGAACCGCCGAGGAGAGCAACAAGCGCTACAAGTACCTCCTCGAGCAGGGGCAGACCGGTCTGAGTGTCGCCTTTGATTTACCCACCCAGATAGGCTACGACTCCGACCACCCGATGGCCGAGGGCGAGGTCGGTAAGGTCGGTGTCGCGATAGATTCGCTCTGGGATATGAGAATTCTCTTCGACGGAATCCCGCTCGACAAGGTTTCCACTTCAATGACCATCAACTCCACAGCGGCGAACCTTCTCGCCATGTACATCCTCGTGGCTGAAGAGCAGGGCGTTAAGCCAGAGCAGCTCCGCGGAACGGTCCAGAACGACATCCTCAAGGAGTACATAGCTCGTGGCACTTACATCTTCCCGCCCCAGCCGAGCATGAGGCTCACGACAGACATCATCATGTACTGCGCCGAGAACGTTCCCAAGTGGAACCCGATAAGCATAAGCGGCTACCACATCCGCGAGGCCGGTGCCAACGCCGTTCAGGAGGTTGCTTTCACCCTTGCCGACGGTATAGAGTATGTTAAGGCCGTCATCGAGAGGGGTATGGACGTCGACAAGTTCGCCGGAAGGCTGAGCTTCTTCTTCAACGCCCACAACAACTTCCTTGAGGAGATTGCCAAGTTCAGGGCCGCGAGAAGGCTCTGGGCCTACATCATGAAGGAGTGGTTCAACGCCAAGAACCCGCGCTCGATGCTCCTGCGCTTCCACACCCAGACGGCCGGCTCAACCCTCACCGCCCAGCAGCCGGAGAACAACATCGTTAGGGTTGCGATCCAGGCCTTAGCGGCAGTTCTCGGGGGAACCCAGAGCCTGCACACCAACTCCTACGACGAGGCCCTCTCGCTCCCGACGGAGAAGAGCGTTCGCATTGCTCTGAGGACCCAGCAGATCATAGCCTACGAGAGCGGCGTCGTCGACACCATCGATCCTCTCGGCGGAAGCTACTACATCGAGTGGCTCACCGACCACATCTACGAGGAGGCTTTGAAGTACATCGAGAAGATCCAGAAGATGGGCGGCATGATGAGGGCTATAGAGCGCGGCTACATCCAGAAGGAGATAGCCGAGAGCGCCTACAAGTACCAGAAAGAAGTCGAGGAGAAGAAGCGCATCATCGTCGGCGTCAACGAGTTCATAGTCGATGAACCGCTCGACGTCGAGATCCTCAAGGTCGACCCGAGCATCAGGGAGAAGCAGATCGAGCGCCTCAAGAAGCTCCGCTCCGAGAGGGACAGCAAGAAGGTCGAGGAGGCTTTGGACAGGCTCAGGAAGGCGGCAGAAAGCGAGGATGAGAACCTTATGCCCTACATCATCGAGGCCCACAGGCACCTCGCGACCCTCGGTGAGGTCACCGACGTCCTGAGGGAGGTCTGGGGCGAGTACAGGGCGCCGCTGATATTCTGATTTTATTCCATCCCTTTTTCTATTCCGTTATCCTTCCGAGGCACCAAACCCCACAAAAAAGCTTAAAAAAGGATAGCCAAAGCAACAACAGGCATTCATGATAATCCCGGGAGGTGTAGTTATGGCGAGAAACAAGCCGCTTGCGAAGAAGCTCAGACTTGCCAAGGCCGCGAAGCAGAACAGGCGCGTTCCGGTCTGGGTCATCGTTAAGACCAACAGGAAGGTCATGACCCACCCCAAGAGGAGAATGTGGAGAAGGACCAAGCTTAAGGAGTGAGGTGATCTAAATGCCGATCAAGCCGGGTGAGGAAGTTATATTCGTCGTTCCGATTCAGAAGATAAAGAAGCGCGTTCCGCGCTGGAAGAGGGCCCCGAGGGCAGCTCGCTTCCTCCGCGAGTGGATAGCGAGGCACGCCAAGGCCGATGAGGTCATTATCGGCACCGACGTCAACGAGAAGATCTGGGAGCGCGGCGCTGAGAAGCCCCCTAGCAAGCTCCGCGTTAAGGTTGTTGTCGAGGAGGAGGAAGGCAAGAGGGTGGCCAAGGTCTCCCTCGCATGATCCTTTCCTTTTGCGAGGGGTTGAGCGATGCACATAGAGAGGCTTGATTTTGAGAACTCACCGTATCTTGGAGTTTACGGCCTTGCGACCGATAAGGTAGTCCTGGTTAGGGAGGGCCTCGGAGAGAAGAAGCTCGCGGTTCTCAGGGAGGTCCTCAAGGTTCCGCTCATCGAGACGAGCGTGATGAAGTCCAGGATAGTCGGCATTTTCGCAGCCGGCAACTCCAACGCGATAGTGGTCCCATGGTACATCTGGGACGCCGAGCTTGATGCAATAAACAATCAGCTCAAGGAGTACGGCATTGACGTGGAAGTGGTCCCCTTCCAGAGCACGCTGACGGCTTTTGGCAACCTCATCTTAGCGAACGATAAGGCAGCCCTTATAAGTGCCAAGTTCACCCGCGAGGAGGCGAAGAAGCTCGAAGATATACTCGGCGTCGAAGTTGAGAGGGGCATGATAGGCGACTACCACGCGGTTGGAAGCGCCGGTGTGGTCACCAACAGGGGCGGCTTGGTTCACCCCGAGGCCACTGATGAGGAGCTGGAATGGCTCCGCGACCTCTTCAAGGTTGATGTCTACGTCGGAACCGCCAACATGGGTGTCCCGTTCGTTGGCTCATGCATGCTGGCCAACTCTCACGGTGTCGTCGTTGGACACCTCACCACTGGACCGGAGATAGTTAAGATTGAAGAAGCGTTAGGTTTCCTTGACTGATGACGGAGGTGTGAGAAATGGAGGTTAAGGTCTTCCGCGTTAAGGGCGTCTTCGAGAGGAACGGAAAGAAGGAGAGGTTCACCAGGGAGTACCGCGGGCTTAAGAAGGAGGACGTTGTTGAGATCCTCTACTCCGAGGTCGGTAGCAAGCACCGCGTTCCGAGGAACAAGATATGGATCGAGGCCGTTGAGGAGATAAAGCCTGAAGAGGCCGAGAACCCGATCGTCAGAAAGCTCAGCGGCCTCTGATTCTTATTCTATTTCCCTGTTGCGACCTTCTTTCCACCCCATGACCCTTGACTGGTAGTGGCTCTTCGGGAATATCCCCAGCGGGTCGATGCCTTTCTCGCGGAGCAGATGCCTCAGCTCTACTTCATAGTCAGCCTTCTCCAGCTCCTCGCTCTCCCTGATCTCAACGACGAAGAGCCTCTCCGTGAGTTCTCTGATCGTCTTGTAGCCGAGGCCGAGGAGGGGCCTTATGTAGGCTACGCCAAATCGGTCTTCCAGCGAGCGTGCCCTCGGCAGGTCAAGGAGAGGAACGCGGTCGTCCCTCCTGGTGCCGTCACTTATTCTCTCAACTTCCGGCAGCGAGGCGAGGGCCTCCAAAGCTTTCTCGTGGATGAACTGTATGGCGTTGTTTGGGTGGCCGTCTCGGATTGCCATCTCCGCCGCTTTTTCCAGCGTCTCCTTCGGGAGGTAGAGAACCCTGTGCTCAAAGCCGAGCCTCTCAGCCGTTTCCCTCGCGAAACGCCAGTTGTCCAGAAGGCCAAAGCTCACCGTCACCAGCTCGACATTGTAGCCGAGTCTTGTTAGTATCCACGCGGCCAGGCTTGAATCTTTCCCACCTGAGTAGAGATGATGGACGAGCATGGTTTGACCCCCTTTCCCCTCTGCACCCAACACCTTTAAAAGGCCAACCTTTATAAGACCTCCAGCAAACCGCGAGAGGCTTAGAGGTGAGAGGTATGGAGAAACGCTTATCCGGAAAGGTGAGACGCGCCATAAGGGCGAGATACTACGATATCCCTCCGCGAGCCTGGATAGGGAAGAGGGGACTGGACGAGAGCGTCATCGAGGAGATAAACACCCAGCTTGAGAAGGATGGAATCCTCAAGGTCGAGATAAGGAAGGGTGCGCTCATAAGCACCGGCCTCGACAGGGGAACCCTTGCCAGAAAGGTCGCGGAGATGACCGACAGCGAGCTCATAGACGTGCGCGGCAAAAGGTTTATATTGTTCAAACCGAGGGAAGGTTGGGAAAAGTATTTAAGGAAGCTCCAGAGAAAGGAGCTTTCGAAGGAAAAGCGGGAGGAGAAGCCCGTTAAGAAAGTCAAGCTCGACATCGCTCAATTCAGGAGGAAATTCAAGAAGGGGAGGGATTGAAGAATGGCGACTGTTTACGACGTTCCCGGTGATTTGCTCGTTGAGAGGGTTGCCCAGAAGCTCAAGGAGATAGAGGCTATAAAGCCGCCCGAGTGGGCCCCGTTCGTCAAGACCGGCAGGCACAAGGAGAGGCTTCCAGAGCAGGACGACTGGTGGTACTACAGGGTCGCCAGCGTCTTCAGGAAGGTCTACGTCGATGGGCCGGTCGGCATCGAGAGGCTCAGGACCTGGTATGGCGGCAGAAAGAACCGCGGCCACGCCCCGGAGCACTTCTACAAGGCCAGCGGTAGCATCATAAGGAAGGCTCTCCAGCAGCTTGAGGCCGCTGGCTTCGTCCAGAAGGTTCCGGGTGAGGGAAGGGTCGTAACCCCGCAGGGTCAAAGCTTCCTCGACAAGATCGCCACCGAGCTCAAGAAGGAGCTTGAGGAGCAGATCCCCGAGCTCAAGAAGTACTGAGCTCCTCTATTCTTGCTTCTTGTTTGTAACTTTCGGTTTAGTATTTTAACACCAGGACAATCAACAATATGCCAATCACCATCACAGTCAGCTGAGGCAGCCTGTTGATTACCTCCCACGGTGTAACCCCAACGTACGAAACAACCTCGCCCTTATCGTTGAGGATGACTATCGAAAGGCTCCCCTCCCATCTCTCGGCGTAATGTGCGTCTATCTTCTGCGGTCCCCACCAGTCGAGCGCGTAGTAGGTTCCATTGTATTTGAAGACCAGAACCGCATGGCCCCAAATAGAGCTTGACATACTGATATAGGCCAGGTATATATCTCTGTAACCCAAGGCTTTCATAACCGCATAGTTGAAGACCGCGTAGTCCCTGCATACTCCTTTCTTTTTCTGAAGGAACTCGTGGGGAAGGAGGGTGCCCCCTTCGAGCGCCATGAATTTCTCGTAGTCGTAGTCGGTGTTCTCGACTTCCCATTTGTGGAGGTTCCATGCGGTCTCGAGGATGTCCCGGCCCTTTACCTTCTCCGCAACCGGCATTATCGCATTTATCTCACTCTCGTTGATGTCGCACTTGATTATTCCCGGCCCCCAATTCCTCCAGTAGGGCTTTGAGCAGTCGAAGGCCTCGGAGTATTTCTTGAGATAGGCATCGCGGTCGATAGTGTTTATTCCCGCTTTCTGGAGGAGATCCGAAGTCTTCACGGTGATTACGCCCGTCTGATGATCGTAGATGATGGCCGAGATTATGAGGACCACGATGATTAACTTTATGATGCCCTTGAGGAGAACTCCCATACTACCTCCCAACCTTTTAGTTCCGTCCTCCTTTAAATGGCTAACGCAGATGCAATACATTTTTAACCCAATCCCCAACCTTAGCATAGGAGGTGAGGGCCATGGCGGAGGACATTGAGGAGATCAGGAAGAAGAAGCTCATGGAGCTCCAGAAGAGGTATCTTGAGCAGCAGAAGGCTCAGGAAGAGGCCATGAGGCAGGAGATGGAGCTTGAGGCCCAGCTCGACGCGATAATGAGGAGGATTCTCACGCCGGAGGCCAGGGAGAGGCTCGGAAGGGTGAAGCTCGTTAAGCCCGAACTCGCGAGACAGGTCCAGCTCGTCCTGGTCCAGCTCTATCAGGCCGGCCAGATACGCGAGCCCATCGACGACGCCAAGCTCAAGAGGATTCTGGCGCAGATCGACGAGCGGACGAGGAGAGACTTCAACATTAAGTGGTAGCGAGAAGGTGAAGCCATGGACGCCAGGGAGATAGTGGAGATTCTCGACGAAAAGGGAGAGGTCAGTCTCGACACCTGGAAGGCCGTCTCGGTAAAGAAGAACAAGGACGGGACGGCCGATCTGCTCTACCGCAACCTCCACGTCGGGACCGATGACGATCCCGTCTTCCTCTGGATTTATGCTAACATAGTTGAGGAGGACTGGGACGTTCGTGTTCTGGAGAGGATAACCTTCAAGCGTGAGGACATCGCCTGGTTACTTCGCTATGTAGTTAAAAAAGGCGAAGGTTTATAAGGGCTATATAAAATAGCCGGCCGGTTGGGGGTGTTGGAGTGAGCAATCGCAGGGTTTGCCCGGTGTGCGGTTCGACCGAGTTCATTTACGACCCGGGTAGGGGCGAGATAATCTGTAAGGTTTGCGGTTACGTTATCGAGGAAAACGTAGTTGATATGGGCCCGGAGTGGCGCGCCTTCGACGCGAGCCAGAGGGAGAAGAGGGCGCGCGTCGGTGCTCCTGAGAGCATTCTCCTCCATGATAAGGGTCTCTCAACCGACATCGGCATTGACAGGAACCTCTCCGGACTGATGCGCGAGAAGATGTACCGGCTGAGGAAGTGGCAGTCCAGACTCAGGGTCAGTGACGCGGCAGAGCGTAACCTCGCCTTCGCCCTGAGCGAGCTTGACAGGATTGCCTCTCAGCTCAGTCTTCCGCGACACGTCGAGGAGGAAGCGGCTAGACTCTACCGTGAGGCTGTGCGGAAAGGCCTCATAAGGGGTCGCTCAATAGAGAGCGTCATAGCGGCCTGCGTTTACGCCGCCTGCAGGCTTTTGAAGGTTCCGAGAACGCTCGACGAGATAGCGGACATTTCCCGTGTTGACAAGAAGGAGATTGGTAGGAGCTTCCGCTTCATAGCCAGGAACCTTAACCTCACTCCCAAGAAGCTCTTCGTCAAGCCGACGGACTACGTGAATAAGTTCGCTGACGAGCTCAACCTCAGTGAGAAGGTCAGAAGGAGGGCGATAGCCATCCTCGAGGAGGCCTACGAGAGGGGCCTCACCAGCGGCAAAAGCCCTGCCGGACTGGTCGCAGCGGCGCTGTACATAGCGAGCCTCATCGAGGATGAGAAGAGGACCCAGAGAGAGGTCGCTGAGGTCGCCCGCGTCACCGAAGTCACCGTCAGAAACCGCTATAAGGAGCTCGTTGACAAGCTGAACCTCAAAATACCTGTATGAGCATCGACGCTGGAAAAATGTGAAGCCTCTGGATTTCGGGTTTAAGGTTTCCCGAACCAGCTCTCAAGCGTCCTCTGCTTTCCACTCTCCACCGCTTTCTTCAGCCTTTCAAGGCCGCTCTTAACCCTCTCCTCGCTGAAGTCGTGCTCATCGCAGAGGAACTTTAGAATTCCCTCCTCGTCGGGCTCGCGCCATCTCAGCTCGTACTCGTCCGTAACTGGCGGGTTCAGGAAGAACTCCTTTATCGCGTAGAGGTCGACCTCGCTCTCCTTCTGGTACTTCTTGAGCGGGTCTTTGGTTCTTTTGACTATGGTCAAAGCCTTCTTCGGGCCAATGCCCTTTATCCCGCTGGGATTGTAGTCCGTCCCAACAAGAATCGCCAGCTCTATAAGTTTTTCTCTGTCTATGCCGAGCTCCTTGAGAACCTCCTCCAGAACGATTAGTTCGGGCTTCACTTCAACGTAGACGTTCTTTCCCGGGAGCTTCCTCCTGCCGGTTATGGTGAGGTTTCTCACGAGTTTCGGCGCGCCGAAGAGGAGCGAGTCGTAGTCCTGGCTCGCTGAGGCGTAAACTTTCTTCTTGGCGGCCATGTAAGCTGCTTGGGCCTCACCCTCGCTCGGGGCTTGAACAACGGGAATCCCCATTAGCTCGAGGAGCTTCTTGGCATCGTTTATGAGTTGCTCGTTAACGCGAGTTGCCCTCATCGCGTACTTCTTCGCCTCCTCCAAGTCACCTTTTTCAAGGGCCTCATGCCACTTCTCCTCAGCCTCTTCCCTGGCCTCGCGGCGCTTCTCTATCTCCTTCTTCTTGAACTCTGGCGGCTTTCCGTCGAAGACGTAGGCGGGCTTTATTCCGGCCTCCATCAGGTTTATTGTCCTGTAGAAGAAGCCGCTGAGGTGAGAGGTTATCCTGCCCTTCGAGTCCATTAGAGGAGTTCCATCGCGTTGCCTTATCGTTGAGAGAAACTGGTACATGGCGTTGAAGGCATCGATAGCGACCTTTTTCCCGTAGAGGTTCTGGAGCTCTATCTCCTTCCTTGGTACCAGCTCACCGATCTGAACTCCCATGCTCACCACCGAAAAAGATAGGGAAGGGAGGTATTTAGCCTTTGCCTCAGCCTACCGGATTGCTCCTCACCGCTCGGGGAGGGGAAGGGTCATCATCGGTCTAGCCCGTGCTCAACGATGAACTTCTCCTCTTCTGAAACCCTCCACCTTTCCTGGACGTATATCCAGCCAAGAACGAATATCAGGGCGGCCATTCCGAGCATGACTTCCCAGCCGAGGGATTTATAGTCAACGGTTATTACGAGCTTCCTCACCAGAGCAACAACGCCGAGCTCGGCCACACGGCGCATGCTCACGTGGTGCTCCTTTATGTAGAGGGTGAGCAGCTCAAACAGCTCCAAAAGTATGATGACGAGCAAGAACTCGTGAAGCGCCTCCTCCACGTCAAAACCATGAAACAAGATGCCGATTAGGTCGTATATCGCGTAGATCACATACGCCATCGTGAGAAGGGCCAAGACTATCACAACGAAGTCAAAGGAAAGGTTCATCCACTTAAGGACTATGCTCTCGAGCGGCGTTAGCTCTTTCTCGGGCTTGGGTATTATTGCCATTAGATCACCCTAATTTTTGTTGTGGGTTTGCTTTTAAAGATTTTCTCCCACCTGGTTCTCCTGATGAAGAATTTCCGGGAAATAAAGGTTATTACGGGCAGCCTAACTGATTTCAGTGAGCTAAAACTCATCACCTATTATTTTCAGGGTTTTAACATCTGTCGATTTTCTCATCGGCAAAAAGAGAAGGGAAAGGTTTTAACTGCATTTTATAGACGTAAAACTGGAATGTCATTAGAGGTGATAAGAATGGCTGATTCAAGGATTGAGGCACTTTTCAAGCCCAAGAGCGTCGCAGTTATAGGCGCTTCAGGAACGCCCGGGAAGATAGGGTACGCAATTATGAAGAACCTCGTTGAGTACGGCTACGAGGGCAAGATATACGCCGTCAACGTCAAGGGCGGTGAGATAGAGATCAGCGGAAGGAAGTTCCCGGTCTACAAGAGCATCCTCGATGTTCCCGACGAGGTTGACATGGCCGTCATAGTTGTCCCGGCCAAGTTCGTCCCGCAGGTCGTCGAGGAGTGTGGACAGAAGGGTGTCAAGGTTCTCCCGATCATCAGCTCCGGCTTCGGTGAGCTGGGTGAGGAGGGCAAGAAGATCGAGCAGCAGCTCGTCGAGACCGCTCACAAGTACGGCATGAGGATCCTCGGTCCGAACATCTTCGGTGTCGTTTACACCCCGGAGAAGCTCAACGCTACCTTCGGCCCGACCGACGTCATGCCGGGCAAGCTCGCCCTCATCAGTCAGAGCGGTGCCCTCGGAATAGCCCTCATGGGCTGGACGATACTTGAGAAGGTCGGCCTCTCAGCGGTCGTCAGCATTGGAAACAAGAGCGACATCGACGACGCTGACCTGCTCGAATACTTCGAGGAGGATGAGAACACCGGCGCCATACTTATCTACATGGAGGGCGTGAAGGACGGAAGGAAGTTCATGGAGACCGCAAAGAAGGTCAGCATGAAGAAGCCGATCATCATCATAAAGGCTGGAAGGAGCGAGCGCGGTGCCAAGGCCGCCGCAAGCCACACCGGAAGCCTTGCTGGAGCAGACAGCATCTACACCGCCGCCTTCAAGCAGAGCGGCGTTCTCCGCGCTCTGACCATCGGAGAGGCCTTTGACTGGGCGAGAACGCTCAGCAACCTGCCTGAGCCAGAGGGCGAGAACGTCGTAATCCTCACCAACGGCGGTGGAATAGGCGTTATGGCCACCGACGCTGCCGAGGAAGAGGGACTCCACCTCTACGACAACCTGGAGGAGCTTAAGGTCTTCGCCAACCACATGCCGCCCTTCGGAAGCTACAAGAACCCGGTCGACCTCACCGGTATGGCGGGAGCGGAGAGCTACGAGGGAGCCATTCGCGATGCGCTCGCCCACCCCGAGATGCACAGCATAGCCGTTCTCTACTGCCAGACGGCTGTGCTCGACCCGCGTGACCTCGCGAAGATAGTCATCCGCGAGTACAACGAGAGCGGAAGGAAGAAGCCACTCGTCGTTGCCATCGTCGGTGGAATAGAGGCCAAGGAAGCCATCGACATGCTCAACGAGGAGGGCATTCCAGCCTATCCGGAGCCGGAGAGGGCCATCAAGTCCCTCGCGGCGCTCTACAAGTGGAGCAACTGGAAGAAGAAGCAGAAGAAGGAGTGAGCCCTTCTCTTTCTTCCAATTCCCTTTTCATTCGTTGGTTCTCGTCCGGTAAGTGTTTTAACGTGAGCTTCTCAAACGGTTTTGGGAAGTGCCATGATCATCGCCCTCATCTCAGACATCCACTCAAACTGGGAAGCCCTCCAGGCCGTCTGGAAAGAGATTAAGAAAGCGGATGCAATCCTCTGCATGGGAGATTTGGTAGGTTACGGCGCTTCACCAAACGAGGTCGTTGAGTTCGTTCGAGAGCAGATGGAAAAGAGAACTTTCCTCTGCGTTCGTGGAAACCACGACAACGCTGTCGCTTTCGGCCTCGACTGGGGCTTCAACCCCTACGCGAGGGAGGCTGTGAGGTGGCACCAGCGGGTCATGAGTATCGAGAACCTTGAATTTCTGAGAAGGCTCCCTGTTAGGCAACTCTTCACCGACGATAGAGGGAGGAGCTATTTGCTCATCCACGGTTCACCGAGGGCACCCCTCGATGAGTATCTCTTCCCCTGGCTCCCCGATAGCGAGTTCAAAGCCGTTCTGAGCTACATAAAGCAGGACGACCTGCTGGTGGGGCACACCCACGTACCGATGCTGAAGCTCCTTGGAGGGAGAAGGATAATAAACCCTGGAAGTGTCGGCCAGCCCCGTGACGGGAAATGGAGAGCGGCCTATGCCATCATGGACACTGAAGAAGAACCCCCGGACAACGTCGAGTTCCACCGGGTGGAATACGATGTGGAAGAAGCCGCGAGAAAGATATTGGAAGCGGGTCTCCCGCGGTTCCTCGCGGAGAGACTCTACGACGGCTACTGACTCACTCGCCCTTTCCGGTCAGGGCAGAGGCTGTGGGCGGCCTCCTGAGCTTTGACTTCACCGCGAGCTTGGTCGAGTCTATGATTATGACCTCTCCGATGCTCTTCACCGCGCTGACCGGGACGAGGAGGAGTCCCTCGTGGTCGGTAACGAACTCGCTGGTGTCGAGGTCTTCGTCTGGCTCGGCAACTATCACAAGAATATCGCCGGTTTCCTCATCGAAGCTAAGGTCGTAGACCCAGCCGAGCCTTACACCGGTGTCGGTTATAAGCTCAACGTCCCTAAGCTTGGAAGCCATTATCTTGACCATTTTCGCCACCCCTCGGTTTAATCGTGTAAGCTCTTGGGCACCAACGTATAAAACTTTTTCCAAAAAGAAATGGGATCAGAAGGTGTAGTAGTCGGGGCCCTTCGCCCCTTTCTCCCCACTGCGCCTCCTGTTCTCCTCGAAGTTCTTGTAGTACTCGACCATATAGGGCGTTATGCTCGGGCGGACCTTCTTCAGCGCCTCCTCGAAGTCCTTCCTGGACACCTTGAGCTTCTCAAGGAACTCCTCGCTCTCTTCCTCGACGAGCTCCTCTGGAAGCTCCCGCATTATCCTGCGCATCGCTATGAGTGCGGCCTCCCTCACCAGGGCCTCAATGTCGGCACCGCTGTAGCCCTCTGTTCTCTTGGCAAGCTCCCTGAGGTTAACGTCCTCGGCGAGGGGGACGCGCCTTGTGTGCACTTTGAGTATCTCCAGCCTGGCCTTCTCATCGGGAGCTGGAACGAGTATCAGCCTGTCGAACCTTCCCGGCCTGAGCAGTGCGGGGTCGAGAATGTCCGGCCTGTTGGTTGCCGCTATAACAACTACGCCGCTGTTCCTCTCGATGCCGTCCATCTCCGTCAGGAGCTGGTTGATGAGCCTGTCGGTAACGCGGTCGCCCTCCATGCCCCTTGCAGGCGCTATGGCGTCTATCTCGTCTATGAAGACCACTGTTGGAGCGGCCTGACGGGCCTTCCTGAATATTTCCCTCACGCGCTTCTCGCTCTCACCGACCCACTTGGAGAGAACCTCCGGCCCGCGGATTCCGATGAAGTTGGCCTCACTCTCCGTCGCCACCGCCTTAGCGAGGAGCGTCTTACCTGTTCCGGGCGGGCCGTAGAGGAGTATTCCCCGGGGCGGTTCTATTCCGAGCCTCTGGAATGCCTTCGGGTACTTGAGCGGCCACTCTACAGCTTCGCGGAGCTCCTGCTTCACCTCTTCAAGTCCGCCGACGTCGTCCCAGTGGACATTGGGAACCTCCAGCAGGACTTCCCTGAGCGCGGAAGGCTCGACCATCTTCAGGGCCTCGTAGAAGTCAGCCTTCCTCACACGGAGCTCCTGGAGAACCTCCGGTGGGATTCTCTCCTGCTCCGGACTGACTTTACCCTCATTTATGAGCCTCCTGAGGACAACCATGGCAGCTTCCCTGGCGAGGGCGGCCAAATCAGCACCGACGAAGCCGTGGGTCTTGTCGGCTATCTCGTCGAGCATCCTGTCTATGAGGCGTGTTCTCACCTCTGCATAGACTTCACTTTCGCTCTTGAGGGCTTCCTTGACCTCGTCCTCACTCCTCGCATCCTCGACCCTTTCAATGACCCTCTTGAGAGTGCCCTCATCGAAGGTCTTCCTCTTCATGAGCCCCCGCAGAACCCTCAGGACGGTCTCCTTATCGTAGTCCGGCTCGAGGGGCATTCCCCTTGTGTGTATCTGGAGTATCTCCTTCCTCCCCGCTTTGTCCGGAACGCCGACCTCTATCTCCCTGTCGAAGCGTCCGGGCCTCCTCAGCGCGGGGTCGAGGGCGTCCGGCCTGTTGGTTGCGGCGATGACTATGACCTTCCCGCGCCCCTTCAGACCGTCCATCAGGGTGAGCAGCTGTGAAACGACTCTCTTCTCAACCTCTCCAACTACCTCTTCCCTCTTAGGAGCTATTGCATCAATCTCGTCGATGAAGATTATCGCCGGGGCGTTCTCCTCGGCCTCCTTGAATATCTCCCTCAGCCTTTCCTCGCTCTCTCCGTAGAACTTACTCATGATTTCTGGACCGTTGATGGCTATGAAGTGGGCGTTGGCCTCGTTGGCGACTGCCTTTGCCAACAGAGTCTTACCTGTTCCCGGCGGACCGTAGAGGAGCACACCCTTTGGAGGCTCTATTCCAAGCCTCTCGAACAGCTCCGGGTGCTTGAGCGGGAGTTCGACCATCTCGCGTATCTTCTGAATTGCGTCGCTCAGGCCGCCTATGTCCTCGTAGGTCACCTCGGGGATGGCCTCCTCGCGAACCTCGACGGCCTGCGGGAGAACCTCGACTTCGGTGTTGTAGGTTATCTGGACGATTCCCTTCGGGACCGTGTTGACGACGACGAACTTCAGCTCGCCGAAGCCCAGGGGCATTGTCTCGAAGAGCCCCCTAAGCAGTTCATCGAAGGGCGAACCGCCGTAGTACGTCTCGTTCCTGCTGCTGGCAACGACGAGGTCACCTTTAACGACGGGCCTTCCGAGCAGGTTCCCCTTCACCATCTCGCCGGGGATCTGGATAAAGACGCCCTTCTGGGCGGGTGCGAGGGTTACCTTCTTGGCCTCCTGCACCTCTGCCTTCGCGATCGTTACGTAGTCGCCTATGCTGACGCCGGCGTTCCTCCTTATGTATCCGTCCATCCTCACGATGTCAAGGCCGCGGTCGTCGGGGTGCGGATTGGCGACTATCGCCGCCGTCGAACGCTCGCCTATGAGCTCGACTATGTCCCCCGGCTCAACGCCGAGCTGCTTCTGGTACCTCCTGTCGAACCTGACTATCCCCCTGCCGACGTCCCTTTTGAGGGCCTCCGCAACGCGGAGCTTGATTTTCTCATACCTCTCCTCATCCTTACCGAAGATCATTTTGACCTCCTCCTTTTCCTTTGCCTCTCTATCGCTTCCTCCAGTGTCAGATTGCCCACCGCCACCTCACGGGCCAGCTTAGAGGATATCGTGATGTTGCCGCTCAGTTCGCGGCTTCGCCTTTTGATGTCTTCTATCTCACGCTTAGTGGGCTCCTTGACCTCGAGAATCTCGCCGATTGAGACCTCTCTCCCCTCGCGGAGCCCTATGTTTATCGCCGCCACTATGTCCTGAACCTGCGATACTTCCATCCCCCCAACCTTCGGGGTGGTTCTCGACTCGTTCACGATGATTACCGGGTAATCGTAGCCCAGCAAATCGGCGAGGGCCTTAAGCATGAGCACCCTCTGTCTCTTTGCCCCGTGTCCAATCTTGATTTTAGCGCCCGGATACTTCTCGAGCAGGTCTATTATAATCCCAACGTCCCTTGGGTTCTTCAGGTGGTGCACCTCTATCACGCGGTTGTCCGCGACGACGCTCAGGCCCGGCCTCTCACCGGGGTCTATGGCTATGTAAATCCTCTGGAACCTCTCCCGTCCCTCAAGCTTCGATAGCAGCTCATCTATAAACCCTTCGTCCCTCACGACAACCTTGACTGGAAAGTCTATGCGGTCGTAGTCCGATTCCGAGGTGAGCACGACCTCAACGTCGAAGGGGATTTTCTCCCCCACCCTGAGGCTGCGGAACGGTATGCCGTACTCCTTCAGCACCTTCGTGGATACGTAGTAAATGCGGGGATCGCTGGTTACAATCGCCACTCTCATGGTCATCACTTGGTTTCATCAATTAAAAACCTTTCTAACCGCCCGAATTACGAAATTTGGCCTGAGAGGGGCTTAAATTGGTGGAAAAAAGTTTATAAGCCATAATCCGGAAGTAGAAACGGGGATCGGGATGCAGCCTCCTAAGAAAAAGAAGAAAGTTGAGGAGTTCGAAGAAGAGCTCTTCGAGGAAGAGGAAGAGTGGGAGCTGGAGGAGGACGAGTTCGACGAGGAAGAGTGGGAAGAGGAGTGGGAGGAAGAGGACTGGGAAGAGGACGAGGAGTGGTGAACTCCGTTCTTTAAGATTTTCCACAGTTCCGGGCGGCTGGCTTTATAGGCCCTTCAACATTATCCCCGCGAGGATAATCTTCGCCCGGATAAACTCTGGCCGCGGGAAGTAAACACCTCCGCTTACGCAACCCATTTATAGAAAGCCTTCTTCTTTTCTCAGGGTGATAGAATGGCGTTCCTAAAGGTCGTTCCCCTGGAGAAGGCACTCGAGGTTATCAACTCATTCCCGCTCGAGCCGAAGGTCGAGAAGGTGCCTCTGGAGGAGGCCCTCGGCAGGGTTCTCGCTGAGGACGTTGTCTCTCCGATAGACGTCCCACCCTTTGACAGGGCGACGGTTGACGGCTACGCGGTCAGGGCAGAGGACACCTTCATGGCGAGCGAGAGCGAGCCGGTCAGGCTGAAGGTGGTCGGCGAGATAAACGCCGGGGACACCCCGAACATCGAGCTGAAGCCCGGCGAGGCGGTCTACATATCCACCGGCGCACCGCTCCCGAAGGGGGCCGATGCGGTTATCCAGTTCGAGGACGTCAGCAGGGATGGGGATGAGGTCATCATATACAAACCCGCTTATCCATCGCTCGGCGTCATGAAGGCTGGGGCAGACATCCCGAAGGGGGAACCTCTCTTAAAGAGGGGAACGAGGCTGACTTTCAAGGACACGGCCCTCCTCTCTGCAGTCGGTATTGCGGAAGTCCCCGTCTTCAGGAAGCCGAAGGTTGCGGTTATAAGCACGGGCAACGAAATCGTTCCCCCGGGGAGCGAACTGAGGCACGGCCAGATTTACGACATCAACGGGAGGGCCATAACCGATGCCGTCAGGGAGCTCGGCGGCGAGGCGTTCTTCCTTGGAATAGCGCGGGACGACCGCGAGAACCTTAAAGCGCTCATTGAGAAGGGTGTGGAGTGCTGCGACGTCGTCCTGCTCAGCGGCGGTGCAAGCGGCGGCATAAGGGATCTGACGAACTCCATCGTTGAGGAGCTCGGCGAGGTGAAGATACACGGCATAGCAATACAGCCCGGCAAGCCGACGGTTATAGGCCTCATCGATGGGAAGCCCGTCTTCGGTCTCCCCGGTTATCCTACCAGCTGCCTGACGAACTTTACGCTACTCGTCGCGCCGCTTCTCAGGAAGCTCATCGGAAGGGAGGGTGAGGTCAGGAAAGTTAAGAAGAGGCTCGCCCACAAGGTCTTCTCCGTCAAAGGAAGGAGGCAGTTCCTGCCCGTGAAGATAGATGGCGAGAAAGCGGTGCCGATACTGAAGGGAAGCGGAGCTGTTACCAGCTTCGTCGATGCCGACGGCTTCATCGAGGTTCCGGAGAACGTCGAGATACTCGAGGCGGGGGAAGAGGTCGAGGTTACGTTCTTCGGCTGATTTCGTCGCTCCTCCAATCCCCTCATCAAAACCTTTTTTAAACTCCTTACCGTTCCATCCCCAGGTGAAGACTATGCTGGACATAAAGCTCATCCGTGAAAACCCCGACCTCGTCAAGGGCGACCTCATCAAGCGCGGCGAGCTTGAGAAGCTCAAGTGGATAGATGAAATCCTCGAACTCGACGCCAAGTGGCGCGAGAACCTCAGGAAGATAAACCAGCTCAGGAAGGAGCGCAACCGGCTTGCGGTCCAGATAGGCAAGCGCAAGAAGGCCGGTGAACCGATAGACGACCTCCTGGCGAAGAGCAACGAGATAGTGAAGCAGATCGAGGCCCTGGAGAAAGAGGTAGAAGAACTCCGGAAGAAGATAGACTACTACCTCTGGCGCCTCCCGAACATAACCCACGAGAGCGTTCCCGTTGGAAAGGACGACACCGAGAACGTCCCGATAAGGTTCTGGGGTAAAGCTAAGGTCTGGGAGGGCTTCCTCGATACGTTCAAGGAGCAGAGCCTCGGAAAGATGGAGTACGAGGTTCTGAGCTGGAAGCCGAGGCTCCACGTCGACATGCTGGAGCTTTTGAGGGGCGCCGACCTCGAAAGGGCCGCGAAGGTGAGCGGCGCGCGCTTCTACTACCTCATGAACGAGCTTGTAATACTAGATTTAGCTTTGATTCGCTTTGCCCTTGACAGGCTCATCGAGAAGGGCTTCGTCCCGGTGATACCGCCCTACATGGTGCGTCGCTTTGTTGAAGAGGGCGTCACCAGCTTCGGCGACTTCGAGGACGTCATCTACAAGGTCGAGGGGGAGGACCTCTACCTCATCCCGACGGCTGAGCACCCATTAGCTGGAATGCACGCCAACGAGATAATTGAGGGTAAGGATTTACCTCTCCTCTACGTCGGCGTTTCGCCGTGCTTCAGGAAGGAAGCGGGAACGGCAGGAAAGGACACGAAGGGAATCTTCCGCGTCCACCAGTTCCACAAGGTCGAGCAGTTCGTCTATTCCCGCCCGGAGGAGAGCTGGGAGTGGCACGAGAAGCTCATAACCAACGCAGAGGAAATATTCCAGGAGCTTGAGATACCCTACCGCGTCGTGAACATCTGCACTGGCGACCTCGGCTACGTTGCGGCTAAAAAGTACGATATCGAGGCGTGGATGGCCGGCCAGGGCAAGTTCAGGGAAGTTGTTTCAGCGAGCAACTGTACGGAGTGGCAGGCGAGGCGCTTAAACATCCGCTTCCGCGATAAGACCCACGAGAAGCCGCGCTTCGTCCACACGCTCAACTCGACTGCCATAGCCACCTCAAGGGCCATCGTCGCTATCCTCGAGAACCACCAGACAGAGGAAGGCGTCGTGAAGCTCCCGAAGGCCCTCTGGAAGTACACGGGCTTCAAGGAAATTCTGCCGGCGAGCATGAAGGAGAAGTGCTGCCAGGAGTGATTTTTTCTTCCTTTCTTCACTCTGTGTTGTCCCCCCTAAACTAGCCCCTCTCCCTAATCTTCCTCCTAACGTTCGGGTCGCGGTCAGCTATCATCTTGAGGGCTTCCTCAAAGGTCATCCAGTCGGGCACTTCCTCGTCAATGTAGATCCCGGTTCTCCCTATTCTGTCACGCCTCGTGAGGACGTGGACGCGTTCGGTGACTATGTCAATGCTTACCCCGAGGAGCTTTGCAACCTCACTCTCCCTCCCGACGACTTCGCGCTCGATGTGCCCCCTCTCCGTCGGAATGATCAGAATCAGCTTCTTATTCACGCCTGGAACGCGCTCGTTGGTTTTCACTCCCCACAGGTCTATCGCACCTCCCCAGCGGTAGAACTCCAGCTCCCTGTCCGTGGGGTCTATCAGCGGAAAGGTCACCGTCGTCTCCTCGTCTATCTCGATGACGCCCTTTATGAGGTGCCAGGGGGTCGCCATCACGATTTTCCTTCTGCCCACAAGCCCCTCCAGGGCTAGCTCGATGAGGTAGCTCGGAACCCTGTAGGGAATGAACACGTCTATGTCGCTGTCCCTCCTAACGTCGCCCCTCGCGACACTGCCGTAGAGCTGTGGGTCGAACTGCTCCAGGCGCTCCATTATCCCCAGGGCTTTCTCCCTTTTCTCCCGGAGGTAGCGCCAGCGCTTCGGCGTGTAGACGACTTCCCTCTCGTCCCAGACACGGACAACCTTTTCCCTCGGCATTGGTTATTATTTGACCGGAATGTTTAAAAACGATGTTCTTGGCTATTTAAATCAGAACATATAAGAGGGGTGGTAAAGAATGCCAGTGCTTGGGATTAATATAACTGATGTCAGAATAAATAAAAGTTCTACCGTATCGCCTACTGGCCAAATTGAGGTGAAACTTACTCCAAAGATAAAGGAGCTAAGACTTGGTGAAATAAGACTTCCTACGGGGAAAACCAATGGAATCGAGGTTTTATTCTCGTATAACATTCAATACACTCCTGCTATTGCTGAGGGAAGTATTGAAGGGCTGTTAATGTATTTGCCCCCTCAAAAGGAAAACTTAGACGAGATTTTGGACCAATGGGAAAAGGAAAAGCGACTCGATCCTTTTATGTTCGCTGAGGTCGTTAACTTCATAACCAAGGAAGTCTCGCCGATGTTGATGCTTCTCGCCAAGGAGATGCGCCTTCCATACCACATACCGATCCCGAGGGTTGAGGTCAAGTCTCAGTGACCTCTTTTTTCCTTTAGTATACTCCCTCTGCCGCGTGAATCTTTTTGAGGGTCTCCATTAGCTCCTCGCGCCTCATGGACTTCTCGGCAAGTTCGAGGGCCTTCATAAGGTTCTTCCTGTTCAGGTAATACTCTATAGTATCGATTTCGTTGACTATAACCTCAGAACCCTTGGACGCAGCGTGCCCCTTGAGGACGGCCAGTCTTACCCTTATTCTGAAGGCCAGGTTGCTCTTAGACTCGAGGGCACTCCTGTATGCATCCATGGCCTCGTTGATCTTCCCGATACCAATCAGCGCCTCACTGAGTTCGACAAGCTTCGAAGCTGCCTTGTCCTCCTCCCTATTGGAGCGGTAGGATGTTATCACCTGGTAGAGCATCCTTGCCGTGTTGAGCCCTATGAGCTTGGCCCTGTTAAAGTTCCTGGCCATCAGATATGAGTACTGGGCCTTGACGAGGTAGCTCGTCGTCCCATCGAGGTCCCCGTTTGAGTAGGCAACCTTGCTCGCCTTCTCGAAGTTCTTCGCCGCGGTGTCCATCATCTCTATGAAGTGGATGTCGTAGCCGAATATCGCCAGTATAAAGTACGCGAGGCGGTAAAATGCTTCGGCGGCGTCCTTTACGTTACCTTTCTCAAGCCTCTCCTCAGCCACCTGTCCGTAGAGGGTTATCATCATCTCGGCGATTCTCCTGTACGCCTCCATATTTTCTATGAGCCGATAGTACCTGTAAGCCGACTCGTAGGCCCTTATAGCTATCTCTATGTCTGCATTGTCCTGATACGAGTTTCCGAGGTCCTCATATATGGCCGCGAACTCTTCCGCGTACTTCATGAGGTTCTTATGGTCATCAAGAGTTGCAAATATTTCGAGGACGTTAAAACAGTATTTGTCTAGGGCGTCAATGTCCACCTCGGGTCGGGATACCTCCTCGTCAATTAAATCTAGGTACAGGTAAGCGCTCTTCAGAAGTGACGGCTTGGACTTCTCCACGGACTTCGTCTTCTCAAGGAGTACATAACCCAGATACTTGTAGAGCCTCGCGGCATCGGCCTTCTGCCTCCTATCCTCGTAGCCCTTGGCGGCCCTAAGCATCAGCTTGAGTCCTTCCTTGAGGTTGCCCTCGTTAATTCTCTTGATTGCGAGCTGTTCAAAGTCCTCCGGCCCCTCTGGTCCCACACCAGCTACCAAGACACTCACCCCACATGATTATAGCCTGGGCATACGGTTAAATCTTCTTTACCCTACAGATATTTAAGCGTTGTCTATGCCCATACTATTCTGTACCCTGCCGCCTTTCTCAGTCTGTTCATCACCGCAAAGCCGAGCCCCCTTTCCTCAATCCCTTCGGCAATTATTATGTCCACGCCGCGCTTATCAAGCTCCCTCAGGGCTCTAAACAGGTTTCTGGCCACGTCCTCCTCCGTTCTCCCTAGATGGAAGAACTCGTCTGCCTCATACTCCTCCGTGGCCATGACCCCAACGCGGAGCCCCTTCGAGCGGTATTCCTTGACAAGCTCGGCTATCTTTTGCCTAACCCTCTCCCTTGGCCCCTCTACGACTATAACCTGCGCATTCGGCGAGTAGTGCTTGTACTTCATGCCTGGTGAGCGGGCGACGTCTACGAGTTTGCCCCTCACAGCGGGGTGTATCTCAACCGGTCCGATAACTGCCTCAATCTCCTCAAGTGGCAGGCCCCCCGGCCTCAGGAGGGTTGGCCTCTCCGAGCTGAGGTCTATAACGGTTGACTCCACCCCTATGTTCGTCTCCCCGCCGTCGATTATTGCCTCAATCTTCCCGTAGAAGTCATCCACCACGTGTTCAGCGAGGGTGGGGCTGGGCTTCCCGCTTATGTTTGCTGAAGGAGCCGCTATCGGGGTGCTGGCCTTTATGAGTGCGAGTGCTATCGGGTGGGCCGGCATCCTGACGGCTACGGTGTCCAGTCCCCCTGTGGTTACGTCCGGCACCTCCTCCCTCCGGGGGAGCACCATCGTGAGCGGCCCCGGCCAGAACCTCTCCGCCAGAAGTCTAGCCTCGTCGGGGAT
Source organism: Thermococcus pacificus (assembly GCF_002214485.1). NCBI lineage: Archaea > Methanobacteriati > Methanobacteriota > Thermococci > Thermococcales > Thermococcaceae > Thermococcus > Thermococcus pacificus. The sequence continues at coordinate 1,714,547 of NZ_CP015102.1, read as the reverse complement.
TTCTCTGGCGAGCCTTTTTAAGTCCTCGAATTCAGCTATGTGGACGATGAGCGGGTTGTCCGCGGGTCTTCCCTTTGCCTGGAATATCCTCCTGGCTGCTTCTTCGTTGAGTGCGTCCGCCCCAAGGCCGTAGACCGTCTCGGTCGGGAACGCCACCAGCTTACCCTCAAGTATGAACCTCGCGGCTATCTTAACCTTTCTCTCATCAACGCCCTCTCGCATGTTGATTACTACCGTCATGCTCTCACCTGAGGGGGGTCTGAAAAGCGGTTAAAAAAGCTATCCCAGAACCGAGCGGTAGACCCCCTCGACTTCCCTCGCAACTTCCTCCCATGTGTAGAGAGCGGCCACCCTGCCCGCGATTAGGCCGGTTTTTCTGTTCCTCTTGGGTTCAAGGAGCAGCCCGACGGCCTCAACAAGCTCCTCAAACGTCCCAAACGTCAGTCCGTTCTTCCCCTCGCGTATGAGCTCCGGAATCGCACTGACCCGCCTGCCAGCTGCCGGGACGCCCAGGGAGTTGGCCTCCAAGATCACCAGCCCGAAGCCCTCTCTCTTCGATGGAAGAACCAGTAGAGCGCTTTTCGAGAGTATGTTCCCAATATCGTTTCTGTATCCTAGAAAGTGGACGTTTTCCGGGGCGGTTGCCTCGAGCGTTTTCCTCAGGGGGCCGTCTCCCACAACGAGAAACTCCCTTTCCGGGAAGCGCCGGGCCAGCTCTATGAAGGTCTCCGGGCTCTTGTATTCCCTCAGCGCCCCAATGAAGGTTACAAACTCCCTTTTGCCCTCCTTTCCAGGGGTTAGGGCACGAACGCCGTTGGGGATGACCCTGACCGAGCTCGCTCCCAGGGAAAGGGCCTTCTTCGCGAGCCAGTGGCTCACCGTTATGACCGCATCCGCTTCAAGCAGCGTTTTCTTCACGTAGAACCTCCCGAGGGCGAGCTTTGCGGTGTGCTCGAGGTCGCTTCCGTGGGCGGTCACGACGAGCGGAATGCCTGTCTTTCCCTTCGCCAGGACTCCGGCAAAGCTCGTCGTCCCGACGAAGTGGGCGTGTACAATGTCAAAATCGAGTTCCCTGTGCAACTTCACTATCTCCCTCGAACCCAGAAAAGCGAAGCTCGTCCCCCTGAACCCATAAACAGGTGGAACGCGAACCTGGTGGACGAACTCTCTCTCAAAACCCCTCGGCTCAACGGGGCCGTAGGTCAGAACGTGAACCTCGTGGCGTTTCCTGAGCTCTCCCACAAGGCTGTCCAGGTGGTTTGCAACGCCTCCGCCGTGCGGGGGGTAGTGTCCGACCATTAAAATCCTCATTTTGACCGGAGAAAATTGGGAAGGGCGTTAAAAAGGGTTATGGTCTCCTCCCTTCCCCTCCACCGTGCTGACCCGGCCAGGTTCCCGACGCCCCGTGTCCTCTGAGGGTCTTCTCGGCCAGCTTCGCTTTTATCTGCGGTATCAGGTCGTTGAGCACCGTTGAGTAGTCGTGCCTCTTGAGTGCATCCCTGGCCTGCTGCAGCAGGCTCTCGACGTCGCTCACGTCGTAACCTTTCTTTTCGAGAACCCTGACCATGACCTCAAACTGAAGCAGCCTCCTCTCGAGCCTCTTCTGGGCGGAGCCCTGGTATATCGTCATAACTTCCTTGTATGCCATCACTATGACGAAATCCGCGTCGCCGCTGGCCTTCATGGCGAGCCGGTACGCCTCGGCGTAATTCCCCCTATTGTATTCGCTCCAGGCCTGCTCGATCAGACTCTCTGCCATCTCCAGCCTCTTCCTGGCCGCGGGGATCTGGAGACCGTCGAGGAGCTCCTTTGCTCTCTCAGTTTTGTTCTGGACGTCCTTCAGAACCTCCCCCGTGGTTACGGGATCCAGGGACGCGGCCACTTCTTCGACGCCCAGTTCGCTTCCAAAGCGCCCCCTGGCGAAATCGGTCAGCCACTCACTGTTCAGCGGAAAAATCGGGGCCGTTCCCTCGAAAGTCCCCATGTAGACCAGGCTCTTAAGCCCCTTGAACCTCCCCAGAGCCTCCAGGGTCTCGTTCAGTTTTCCGGAGTCCGTCAGGATGAGCAGGGGACTCCCGTAGGCTCCCATTGAACCGGTCTTTACCCTCTTAAGGTACTCCTTCAGCGCGAGCCCGTCCCGCCCGTTGGCCACGACGACAGCATCTATCCCTTCGTAAATCCCTGGAAACTCCTCCAGGAGCCCCTCGATGACGGCCAGGTTGGTTTCGTACCTCGTCTCCCCGTACCAGCGCTCGTAGGGGATTCCAAAGTCGTCCAGGTCCCCGTTGTAGTCCTCGGGTACGGCCACAGGGCCGCCGATTATGATGACCTTTCCGGGCTCCACGCTCAGTATCTCCGCACTGACGGCAGGGTCGTAGGTTCCCCACGGGCTCACTATGACCTTAGCATCGAGCAGGGCCGCGACGCTGTACGCTATCGCCAGGTCTGCCTCGTTATCCGTTACCAGGATTGCGATGCTCGAATCGGCCGCCGAGACGTAGCCGACATGATCCGGGATCACCCCCAGGATGAACATAAAGCCGATGAACATGACGCCCAGTTTCCTCCACTCCACGTTCTCCCACCATTTACCCCTTAGAAAATGCTTTATTTAAGCCTTTTTCACGAAACCGTTAGCTTTCGTTAGTCCTCTGGGGAAGAAGAAAGGCATGGATGGGCCTTTCGGGGCCGGATCATTAAAGAACGTTCAGGAGCGTTTATTCCCGTTTAAACATCTCCCTAAATGCTTTCTCGGCGTATTCCCTAAGGCTGAGCCCTTCTCCCTTGGCGACCTTCTCAAGGAGCTTCTGTGCATGGCTGCCGTACTGCGCGGCCTTCTTCTCCCTCATGGCAATTTCCTCCGGCAACCCTGCCCTGATGGCCGCCCTCCTTAGGACTGCTTTTCTAACGCCGCCAGATATCTTTGCCTCCAGAGGTGTGTTAAGTGCGGCCGATATCACCGGCAGGCTCAGGAACGGGAAGCGCCCCTCCACTGAGTTGAGCATGGCTATCTTATCGTCCCTGGCGAGGTTCCTCTCGGAGAGCTCCCTGAGGTCAAGCTCCATCAGTTCCGGCCTCTCCAGGTACTTCGCGTAGCCGCCGAAAAGCTCGTCCGCTCCCTGTCCGCTCAGCAGAACCTTCGTTCCGTCTTCGCGCGCCAGCCTCGTGGCAAAGTAGAGCGGTATCCCGATGGCCAGGTTCATGGGGTTGGGCTCCTCTATCGCGAAGACAACCTTTGGAACCGCATCCCTTACGTCTTCTACGTCGAAGACGTACTCCTTCAGCGGGAGTCCGAGCTTATCCGCCGCCATTCTCGCCCACTCGAGGTCGGGGCTTCCCTCGGCCCCGGCTGTGTAGATGACGACGTCAGAGTACTCCGACGCGAGCAGTGTCACCAGTGAGCTGTCCAGCCCGCCGGAGAAGAGGACACCCGTTTTCTTCCCCACCCGGTGCCTCACAGAGCATGCCAGGGTTTTGAGGACCGCGTTCACTGCACGCTCCCCTGAGAGAGGACTTCTCTTCAGCTCGTCCAGTGAGAAAACCCTCCTCATGGCCGCTCCGCTTCCCGAAATTGTGACGAGTTCCCCAGGCCTCACGGGGATTGCCTCCTCCCCAATGGCCCAGAGCACCTTCTTCTCGCTCGCAAAAAAGCCCCTCGGGGAGTAGTAGAGCGGCCTGATGCCAACGGGATCGCGGAAGAGGTGGATCACTTTTCCGTCTGAGATTGCCACGGCGTAGTCCCCTTCGAGCATCGTCATAGCCTTCCTGACGGCATCGTGGATGCTCAGCCCGCTCCCGAGGAGATACTCGATGAGCCTCAGAATCACCTCGCTGTCCACATCGCTCTCAAAGGAAACGCCGCGCCCCTCGAGCCATGCCCTCAGCTCGCGGTGGTTGTATATCTCGCCGTTGTGGACGAGGGCGAAGTCGTTGACGAAGGGCTGCATGAACGTCTTTGAGCCGGTCATGGCGAGCCTGCACTGAATAAGCCCGATACGTCCTTCGGGTATCTCCCCCACCCTGGAGAAGTCGTCCGATTTCAGCACCCCTGCGTCAGTCCACACGCCGAAGCTGTCCTCTCCCCTGTGCTTGCCGGCGTTTATCATGAGGATGAACTTTTCCCGGAGATTCGAACCGATTCCACCCGCCACCAGGCACATGCTCTTCCACCACCCCGAGTTGGTCGTCTTTAAGAAAAGGCTTCCCGCTTTCGACGTGAGATAGTGATAAAGAACCCGCGCCGGTACTGAACGCCCGTCCATGAGAGGGGCCAAAAATTGAACTACGTCAGGTCGCCGCAGGTGCAGTAGTGCTCATAGGCCAAGGTTTCCAGCTCGTCGAAGCCTTCCCCCGTTTTTGCAGACAGATAGAGCAGCCTCGTCGGCGAGGCCAGCTCGGGAAGTGTGGAGCACATCCTGTAGGCGAGGAGACCCTGCGTTGACGGGTCAAGCTTCAGCCTCGCGGTTAGGTACTCGATGTCGTCTAGGAACTTCCTGTAGTCCTCTATGCTTTCCACGGTGTCCACCTTGCTGAGGGCTGGAACGGTCGTGGTGCCCAGGCGGAGGTCTATCATCAGGCTGAAGAACCTGGCAAAGCAGAAGTCGGCTGGCTTCCTCAGTATCTCAGGACCAAAGAGGTAGACCGTCAGCGGCTCGGGGAGGTTCTCCATCAGCCTGACGCCGAATTCGTGGAAGAGAAAGGTCTCCATCTGGCCAGGTGTGTCGATTATCACGTAGTCCCTCTCCTCATTGAGGCGGGCTATCCTGGAAGCGTAGTCCCCCAGCTTTGCCAGGAGCCTGTCGTAGCTCTCGACTATTGCCCCGTTGGGCCCGTAGCCTTCCTCCATCAGCTCCCACGCGGTTATATCTTCCCTTACATCAACGTCCGGGGGGTAGGGTAGATTCTTCACCCCGGTGTCCAGGTTGACGTAGCCGACGGAGTGGCTGTTTTCCTCTAAGTACCTCCCGAAAGCCCCGCTCATCGTGGTCTTTCCGCTTCCCGCGGTCCCCACGAAGACCAGGATCATCCCATCACCCTTGCCTTGAGGCCGGCTATCCTCACGATTGTCTCAGCAAGCTCCATGAATGCCTTTGCACCCGGTGAGTTAGGCGCGTACTCGACGACGGGAACGCCCTCCAGCGTCGCCTCCCTCACCTTGGGATCCTCCGGGATGACCTCCAGCAGAGGTATCTCCATGACCTCCTCTGCAGCGTCCGGCGGTATGTCGTTTTCGCTCCTCCCATAGCGGTTGAGGACGAAGCCTAGGACTGCCAGGCCGGCCCTCTTCAGAACCATGCCAACCTTCATCGTGTCGGTCAGGCAGGAAATTTCGGGGTTCGTGACGAGGAGAACCTCCTCCCCGCTCATCATGGCGTTCATCGCGTCCATCTGCAGGCCTGCGGGTGAGTCTATTATCACGAAGTCGAACTTCTCCTTGAGGGGCTTGATGGTGTCCGGGAGCTTCCTCGGGTCGGCCCTTATGACGTGCTCCCAGTCTATCGCGGCCGGAATCACGTGGACGTTCTCATAGGTCGTGGCATATATCGCGTCGTTTATATCAGCCATACCTGCCAAGACGTCGTGTATCGTCGTGTCAGCGTCATCTATCCCCATGACAAGGCTCAGATTTGCCATCGTGAGATCGGCATCGACGGCGCACACCCTATAGCCCATCTTCCCGAGCGCTATCGCCAGGTTTGCCGTTGTCGTCGTCTTTCCAGTTCCGCCCTTGCCGGATGCCACGGATATGAGCCTGCCCATTTGTATCTCCCCCTAACTTCTGCGGCATAAACCTTTATGAACCTTTAGCCGCAGAGCCCTTTGGAAAAGAGGTGAGAGAAATGAAGGTGTTTGTTGCAGATACGAGCGTGATAGTTGACGGTCGCCTGACACAGTTCCTCTCAACGCTCAACGAAAAGGTTAAGGTGGTCATTCCGGAGGCCGTTGTAGCTGAGATTGAACACCAAGCCAACGAGGGGAAAGCTATTGGCCACGTGGGTCTGGAGGAGCTCAAGAAGCTCAGGAAAATGGCAGACGAGGACAGGATTCTCCTTGAGTTTCACGGCGACAGGCCGGAGCTCTGGCAGATAAGGCGCGCCAAGGCCGGGGAGATAGACCACATGGTGCGCGAGGCCGCGAGGGAACTCGGTGCAATCCTCATAACCTGCGACCAGGTGCAGAGGGATGTGGCGATAGCGAAGGGGATAGAGGTAATCTACCTCACCGCCAAAAAGGAGATTCGCCACCGCCTTGAGGACTTCTTCGATGAGACGACGATGAGCGTCCACCTCAAGGGTGGCCTGAGGCCCTTTGCCAAGAAAGGCCGCCCCGGCGACTGGAAGTTAGTTCCAGTCAGGGATGAGGTTCTGACAGATGAAGAGCTCTATGAGATCGCCGATGACATAGTCGAGAGGGCCAGACGCGATCCGGAGAGCTTCATCGAGATGGACGAGCCGGGGGCAACGGTAGTCCAGCTCAGGAACTACCGCATCGTTATAGCGAAGCCGCCATTCGCCGACAGGATAGAGATAACCGCGGTGAGACCCGTTAAGAAGCTCAGCATAGAGGACTACGAGCTGAGCGAAAAGCTCTTGGAGCGGTTAAAGGACAGGGCCCAGGGTATTTTGATCGCCGGTGCCCCGGGTGAGGGCAAAACGACCTTCGCCCAGGCTCTGGCGGAGTGGTATGCCTCCATGGGCAGAATCGTCAAGACCATGGAGAAGCCGCGCGACCTCCAGGTGAGCGAGGAGATAACGCAGTACACCGCCCTAAACGGCAGGATGGAGCTGACTGGAGACATACTCCTCCTCGTCAGGCCGGACTACACGATATTTGACGAGATGAGGAAGACGAGCGACTTCAAGATCTACGCCGATTTGAGACTGGCCGGCGTTGGAATGGTAGGCGTCGTCCACGCCACAAAGCCCATAGACGCGATTCAGCGCTTCATCGGCAGAGTCGAGCTCGGAATGATACCGCAGATAGTCGATACCGTGATATTCATCAAAGCCGGCCGCGTTGAGAAGGTTCTGACGCTGGAGTACCTCGTCAAGGTGCCGAGCGGCATGAAGGAGGAAGACCTCGCTAGACCAGTCATTGAGGTTAGGGACTTTGAGACCGGCGAGCTCGAGTACGAGATCTACACCTACGGTGAGGAGGTAAGCGTCGTCCCGGTAAAGAAGGAGGAGAAGGCCCCCGCTTTGAAGCTCGCCGAGAGGAGGCTCAAGCAGGAGATAAAGAAGTTCCTCCCGGACGTCTATACTGAGGTGGAGATAGTCAGCCCGCACAAAGCTGTTATCTATGCGGACGAGTTTGACATCCCGGCGATAATTGGGAAGAAGGGCAAGAGGATCACAGATCTGGAGAAGAAGATCGGCATAAGCATCGACGTCAAGAGCTTCACCGAGCGCGAGGCAGAGAAGCCAAAGGAGAAGATACCCGTTGAAGTCGAGGAGAAGAAGAAAACGATAGTGCTCAGAGTTTCACCCGACTATGCCAAGAAGCCGCTCAAGTTCTACGGCGGTGAGCAGTACGTCTTCACGGCGACGCCGAGCAAGAAGGGCCTCGTAAAGGTCAGCAAGAGCACGCCAATAGGCAAGGAGCTCAAGAGGCTCATCGACGCGGGCATACCGATATGGGCAACCACATGAGCCCTGCCAAATTCGCAAACTTTTTATAGTTTGCTTCATTCTTTTTCTTGGTGGTAATAAGTGGAGGAGAGTTATGACACCCTTGAAACGCTCGGTGCTGTTGTGAGCGCCCTTGGGCTGGCGGTTATCCTGATAACTGAAGGTCGCGCTCTGGGGCTTGGTCTCCTCCCCATCACCATTGGCACAGTCGTCTGGAAGATGGGGGAGATGCGGAGGGAGCTGAAGGGTGAGCTCGCCCGCCTGAGGGAGGAGCTGGAACTCCTAAAAAGTATCTCCGGTGTTGAGAATGGTTAGGATCAGCACGCTGGGCTTTTTGATGGTCCTTGCATCCATCCCGCTGCTCATCCACCCCTTCGGCTGGGTTTTGTATGTCGGCATTGCCTTCCTCTTCATCATCACGGGTTTTGCGATGATGAAAATAGGGGGCGAACTCGAGAGCCTGAGGGGAGAGGTGGAGGACCTCCATTCCGAACTCATGAAGATGAGGGAAACTATGAGGGGGCGCGGAAATGAAGCTCGCCAGGGATCTCCCCGCTCTCTTTGCCGTCCTCATCGCGATGGCGATGGTGGCCTTTGGCACGTTTGAGTACAAGGAGACCGGCATCCTCCTTACTGGTTTTCCTCCTACTGGCCGTTGTCTCGGAGGTGGAGCGGCTCCAGGAGAGGATCGGCGAACTTGAGAACCGCCTCGCGGGCAATGGGGAGCGTGAACTGTGAGTCATATGGCATCCGTTTGAATACCGTCATGCTCCCCTCACAACCTTTTTTAACCCCTTCCCAGAGCCACAACCATGCTTGTGCTGGCATCCGCGAGTCCGAGGAGACGGGAGATACTGGGGAGGTTCATACGGGAGTTCGAGGTCGTTCCAAGCGAGGTCGATGAGCACTGTTCCCTTGACGATCCGAGGGAATACGCCCTGGAGCTCGCGCGGAGGAAGGCCAGGGACGTCTACAGCAGAGTGGGTGGGACGGTCATCGGCGCCGACACCGTCGTCAGCATAAACGGCCAGATCCTCGGCAAACCCAAGGATGAGGGGCACGCCTTCAGGATGCTCAGGCTCCTCAGCGGCAGGGTTCACCAGGTCACGACGGGATACTGCATAATCCATGGGGGGAAGGAGCACTGCGGGGCCGTGGTTACGGACGTTAAGTTCCGCGAGCTGGATGACGAGGTCATCAGAGCTTACGTGGCCACGGGTGAGCCGATGGACAAGGCCGGCGCCTACGGCATACAGGGGAAGGGCGGCCTCTTCGTGGAGTGGATAAGGGGCGACTACTACAACGTCGTCGGCTTCCCGCTGGAGATAGTGTGGAAGCTGAGGGAGCTTGGCTTCAGGGTTCTCTGACATTTCTGGGTTTCGAATTCTAAACCTTTAATAGATGTGATGCCCTTATTTATCCGGTGATAACATGAGGCTGATTCTCAAGCCCCTCTTTGACTCCGAGCTTTCAGCCGGTTTCGAGGAGATCGTCAGGACGAAACTCATCGGAAGGGAAGTGAGGACAGGAGAAAAGATAGAGATCACCCTTCTCGGGGAGCCGCTCCACTTCAAGGTTCTCTTGGCGGAGCCGTCCCCGATGAAGGTTGATAAGACCACGAAAATAGAGTTCTCGTTCGGAGACATCGACGTCGTCAACGTTGAATTCGAGAAGCCTGTCGATGACGTGATTCCAACGGGCAGAGGCTTCGTTGTCATCCTCGGTAGGGAGATAGTCGTGCTATCCAAGGACGGGCAAAAGCTGTATAGTGAGGAGTTCAAGGAACTTAAAGGAATTAGGGTAACCGAAGATTCGGTGGTGGTGATACATGGTGACGGCGTCAAAATCATTAGACCTTAGCGCCTTCACCTTTGAGGAAAGCTGGGAGGAAAAGAAGGAAAGGGCCAAGAAAATCGTTGAAATCCTCATGAAAACTTATCCAAGGGAGAAGCTCCTCATAGGCGACCCTTATCGAACACTCGTCCACTGCATAATCTCCCAGCGCATGCGCGATGAGGTAACCTACCGCGTCTGGGAGGAGCTTTTCAAGCGTTATAAGGACATCGAGACGATAGCGGCGACGCCAGTAGAGGAGATGCAGGGGTTCTTGAGAAAGCAGGGCGTCGGCCTCTGGAAGACGAAGGGCGAGTGGATTGTTAAGGCATCCCGGATAATCCTGGAGAAGTACGGCGGGAAGGTTCCGGACGATATAAACGAACTGATGAAGCTGCCGGGCATCGGGAGGAAGTGCGCAAACATCGTCTTGGCCTACGGCTTTGGGAAGCAGGCTATTCCAGTTGATACGCACGTCAACAGGATAAGCAAGCGCCTCGGCCTGGCCCCGCCCAGGGTGGTACCGGAAAAGGTGGAGGAGTACCTAACGGAGCTTATTCCAAGGGACAAGTGGATATACGTGAACCACGCGATGGTTGACCATGGGAGGAGCATCTGCAGGCCCATAAGGCCCAAGTGCGGGGAATGTCCACTTAAGGAGCTCTGCCCCTACGCTAGGGGCCTTGTGGGGGACGAGGACATAAAATAAAAGGGCTACTCCTCTTCCTCTTCTCCCGCGAGCTTCCTGAGCTTGTCGAGGTCAGAGCTGACGGCTATTAGGGTATCACCCTCAAGGATCACGTCATCCTTGCCCGGGTTGTAAATGTAGCGTGTCCCACGCTTTATAGCCAGTATCCTCGTTCCAATCTTGCTCGGGAGCTTGAGCTGTTTCAGGCTCTTACCTATGAGTATTGAGCCAGCTCTAACCGTTACCCTTCCGAGCTCTTCCTCGGTATCTTCCATTATCTTTCTGATAATGGGGTGCGGCTCTATGTCCCTGAGGATTATATCGGCTATTCCATAGGCGGCATCGCTGATGCGCTCGTTTATATCGGCCAAGTCGATTATACTCAAGAGACTCTCTGGGTCTTCCTCGTGCTTGGCCGCCCTGAGGGCGAGCTTTTTAACCTTTAATGTAAGGTCGTCCATCTTTTCCTCGAGTAGGTAGACCTCTTCGGCTATATCCTCGCTGTTGTACATGACAGATGAAAAGGCCAGATCTATCATCAGGGCGGAGAGATCTTTCATCTCAACTAAGCAGTTCCTTATCTCATCGAATTCACTCATTGGACATCACCTTGATAACTCCTCGGGCTATCTCCCTGAGATAGTCCAGAGCTGTTCTCGTTCCCCTTCCGATGATTATGTCTCCAGGCATTATCTTCGTGTCCTCATCGGGGTCGAATATCCACCTCTTCCCCCTTCTTATGGCAATAACCCAGACGCCAGTATTTGTGGAGAGATCCAGCTCCTCGAGGCTTTTTCCAACGAGAGTTGAGTTTGGCGAAACGACTATCTTCCCGATGGTCTCTTCACTTTCAAGGATGACCTCCGTTATTAGGGGGTGAATCTTCTCTTCCAGAACCATTTTTGCCAGATCGGCGGCGGCGTTTGATATGTCGTCTATTGAGCGGGCCATCTGGAGAATAGAAGTTATCTGTTCGGCTTCCTTCATGTTTCTGGCCGCCAGAACGGCCCTTACCATCAGGTGGTAGTTTAGGATGTCCAGGTACTCTTCAAGCTCAAGAACTTCTTCAGCCATCTCCTTCTCTTTAAAAAGTGCAGCCGAATATGCAAGATCAACCATAAGCTCCGCGGTGTTTTTCATCTCGATGAAGATGTCCTTAACGTTCTTTGGAACCTCAACTTCATTCCATTCCTCCATCGAAGTCCCTCCCCTGTTTTGAATCTCCGGGCAGGTTTATTTACTTTTCGCCTTTTGCAACTCTTATAAGGCCGTTTCCCCTAGATGGCCTGGAGGTGGAGGGAATGGGGGTGGAAGATGATGCTCCCTGTGAACGTAACCGTTGGAACCCGCGGATGACGGGAGAGACTGAAGCAGACTTTCCTAATAACGTTTCCAGCCCTATTACTCTGCTTAGCCCTTGATTTCGTTGGTGGGGGTGTTTTGTGTAAGAATTTTGATGAGATTGGAGTCACTTTCGACGTCGGCCACCTCAACACGACGACGAGAAACTTCGACCGCTTTTTGGAGCTCTTTGGGAAGAGAATAGTCCACATCCACCTCCACGACAACTCTGGAAACAGGGATGAGCACCTCCCGGTCGGTGACGGAACCGTCCCCTGGAAAGAGGCTCTCCCAAAGCTGCCCCCTGTGACGAGGGCCCTGGAAGTGAACGACCTTAAATCTGCCAGGAGAAGTCTCGAATTTTTGAAAAGCCTACATTGATGGACGTTTCAGTTCATTGGAGTGCGGTTTTTACAAAACGCAACTCTTTTATACATCTGGAATGAATTTTCCCCGAGAAGCAGTTTCTGGCGGAGGGATACCAATGGCGGAAAGGATAGTGGAAGAAATGAGGCCATTCTTCGACCCGAAGGCGGTCGCTATCATCGGTGCAACCAACAAGAAGGGAAAGGTTGGAAACGTCATTTTTGAGAACTTCAGGATGAACAAGGAGCGCGGAATCTTCAAGGGCAACATCTACCCCGTGAACCCCAAGCTCGACGAGATTGAGGGCTACAAAGTCTACAAGAGCGTTGCAGAGCTCCCGGATGACACTGATCTGGCCGTCATCTCGATTCCAGCCCCATTCGTGCCCCAGACGATGAGGGACATCGCGGAGAAGGGTATCAAGGCCGTTATCATCATCACGGGTGGCTTCGGAGAGCTCGGCGAGGAAGGAAAGAAGCTCGAGCGCGAAATCTATGAGATAGCAAAGGCCAACGGAATACGCGTTATCGGGCCCAACTGTGTTGGCGTTTACGTGCCCGACACGGGCGTTGACACCGTCTTCCTGCCCGAGGAGAAGATGGACAGGCCAAAGAGCGGGCCTATAGCCTTCGTCAGCCAGAGCGGTGCCTTTGCCGCTGCCATGCTCGACTGGGCCGCGATGGCCGGAATAGGAATCGGCAAGATGGTCAGCTACGGCAACAAGCTCGACGTTGACGATGCCGACCTAATGGACTACTTCATCCACGACGACGAGATAAACGTCGTCACCTTCTACATCGAGGGCGTTAAGGACGGAAGAAAGTTCATGGAGGCCGCCAAGAGGATAACCAAGGTCAAGCCTGTGATAGCTCTAAAGAGCGGAAGGACCGAGTACGGTGCTAAAGCAGCATCAAGCCACACCGGTTCTCTGGCCGGAGCGGACACGATTTACGACGCCGTCTTCAAGCAGACGGGCATAATCAGGGCAGAAGATTTTGAGCACATGTTCGACCTGGCCAAGGCCTTCGCGGCACTCAAGGACAAGCTCCCGAAGGGCGACAGGATAGGCATCATCACCGATGGCGGTGGAGCTGGAGTCATGGCCAGCGATGCAGTAGCTAAATTCGGCCTCAAGATGGCCGACCTCAGCGAGGAGACGATAAAGTTCCTTAAGGAGAACTTCCCGCCTCACGCTGTTCCAGGCAACCCGACCGACGTCGTCGGTGACACCGACGCCGAGCGCTACAGGGTAGCTATCGAAGCCTTCACCAAAGATCCGAACGTCGACGCGATAGTTATCATTGTCCTCTTCCAGGTGCCGCTCCTCGAGGAGGAGAAGATAATCGACATTCTCGCGGAGTACCAGAAGAAGAGCGACAAGCCGATAGTGGCAGTGGCGATGGGCGGTAAGAAGACCGACCACTACGCCAGGATACTCGAGGACAAGGGGGTTCCCGTTTATCCGACGCCTGAGAGGGGAGTTAGAGCTATGGCGGGCCTCGTTAAGTATGCCGAATACCTGAAGAGGCTTGAGGAGTGATGGTGGTGGTACTATGAAGGAGGAAGCCCTCAAAGTTATTGAGTCCGTTTTGGCTCAGGGCAGAACTGCCCTCGTCGAGTACGAGGCCAAGCAGGTCCTCAAGGCCTACGGTCTCCCCGTCCCGGAGGAGAAGCTTGCCAAGACCCTCGATGAAGCTTTGAAGTACGCCGAGGAAATAGGCTACCCAGTGGCCATGAAGCTCATGTCACCGCAGATTCTCCACAAGAGCGACGCCAAGGTGGTTCTCCTCAACATAAAGACGCCGGAAGAGCTTAAGGAGAAGTGGGAGGTCATCCACGAGAACGCGCGCAAATACAGGCCGGATGCAGAGATCCTCGGCGTTCTCATTGCCCCAATGCTCAGGCCCGGCAGGGAGATAATCATCGGCGTTACCGAGGATCCGCAGTTCGGCCACGCGATAATGTTCGGTCTCGGCGGAATCTTCGTCGAGGTTCTGAAGGACGTGACCTTCCGCATAATCCCGATAACCGAGCGCGACGCCAGGAAGATGATCCAGGAGATAAAGAGCTACCCGATCTTGGCTGGAGCGCGCGGCGAGGAGCCGGCCGACATAGACGCCATCGTCCAGCTCCTGCTCAAAGTCAGCGAGCTCGTTGACGACCTTAGGGACTACATTAAGGAGATGGACCTCAACCCGGTCTTCGTCTACGAGAGGGGCAAGGGTGCGGTGGTCGTTGACGCGAGGATCATCGTCAAGGAGCCGAAGGAGAATAGAAAGTGATAAGCACTGACTAAAAATGGAGGCGCGCCTGATCAGCGGGATTCAGGCGGTTTCTCAATCTTTTCTTCCCCGTTTGTTTTCTTTTCTCTGGCCGTCTCCTCTCTATAAACCTCCTGGATGTAGCCCAGGATATCGTGCATTATGAAGAAGCTTATCGCCGCGTCAACGGCTGAGTAGAGGTTACCCGCTATGAGGAAGAGCAGACCGAAGAAGAACGCCATTCCAGCGTAGATAAGGGCCACTTTAACGGCGGTTCTGTTCTCCCTGCCGACGCCGTAAGCCAGGAGGAGGCTGAAGAGGGCAAAGGCAAGGTATACGAGTGAGCTCCAAGCGTAAGCGTAGTAGAGGAGAAGGAGACCGTTGATAGAAAGGAGGAGAGTGGCGAGGCCCAGTCTTTTCATGTCATCCCCAGATAGCTCTCAAAGACCTCCACGTATTTAAACCCATCGTCGGGGAAGATGAGGACGTAGGTGCCCTCGCCGAACTCCTCCGAGACCCTCTCGTAGGCCTTCGCTACAGCGCCGGAGCTAAGGCCTATCAGCAGGCCGTCCCTTCTGGCGACGTCTATGGACCCTTCTATGGCCTCTCTCCGCGTTACCTTGACAACGCGGTCTATCTCCACCAGGGGGTACCACTTCTGGCCGGTTTCAAGGCGCTTTATCCCCGGGATCTTCTCCCCCCTGGCTGGCACGACGCCGACGACATAGGTATCGTAGCGCTCCTTGAGGTATTTGGCTATACCCGCTATGTGGCCCGAAGTTCCGATTCCTGCTATCAACACGTCGGGTTCCTTCCCGATGCTTTGCAGCTGCTCCTCGATCTCCCTGGCCGTAACGCGGTAATGGACATCAAAATTGTCGTCGTTCTCGAACTGGTTTAGGTTGGCTGCTCCTTCCTTCCTCGCCTCTTCCTTAACGAACTCGACCATCTCTTGGTCGATGGTCTCGGAGTCCGTGACCACGACCTCAGCGCCGAGAACCCTCAGGAGAACCTGCGTGGCCTTTGGAGTCGGCTTCGGGAGGTAAGCCCGGAACTTTATGCCAAAAACATTGCTCAAAGCGGCAAGGGAGATGCTGGTGTTGCCGGAGCTCGCCTCAAAAAGCTTCCTCGTGCCGTTGATGTCCCCGCGCTCCATCGCGCGCAGAAGCATGTTAAAAGCGGTTCTGTCCTTTATGCTCCTGCTGAAGGGGTTAAAGAACTCCAGCTTGGCAAAAGACATCCCCCCTATCAAAGGAAAGCCGCACAAGGGGGGTGGGCTTGTACTTCTCGTATAGCTCCATGGTGCTGTTAAACACGTTCATTTGCCATCACCGGAAAGAACTCCGGAGAACCCTTTAAAAGCTTTCCTAAAACGAACAGTTATACACAGAAATGGGTAATCAGAGAACGCCTTCCTTCATGAGCCTCTCCCTTATTCTAAGGAACTCTCCAAAGGAGCCCCTTATGACGGGGTGCCTCGGCACGAAGGGGCACGGCTCTTCGGGCTCGATGCTAACATCAAACGTCCCTATCTCCCTGGCTATCCTGACTATCTCCTCCTTGTCCATCCCTATGAGCGGCCTCAGTATAGGCAGGTCGCTGGCGGAGCTTATTATCACCAGGTTGTCGAGGGTCTGGGAAGCGACCTGACCGAGGGAATCTCCGGTCACTATCGCCCTCGCCCCAATTTCATGCCCTATCCTGCAGGCCTTTCTCACCATCGTCCACTTGCAGAAGAGGCACGTCCACTTGGCCTTTCCGAGCTCGGCGAGCTTCGAAAAGACCGGCGCCTGCTCCTCATAGGCGTCTATGACAACGGGCTCGTTGAGCTTTCCGTAGCGCTTGAGGATCTCATATAGCTCCATCACCTTGGACTCCTTTCTGCGGCTCTGCCTGAAGTGGACGGGCGTTATCTCCAGTCCCTTTCGGAGCATTAGGTAAATCGCGACCGGTGAGTCGATGCCCGAGCTGAGTAGTGCAACCGCCTTCATGTTTCGGGAAGGGGAAGGAGGATATATGAAGTTTTTCCCAACTTATGGTTGAGAACACAGCCGGAGCAGCCCGATGTAAACGAACCAAGTGAGTATTGTTATTGCGCCGATCATCTCCGGAATGGCCAAACCCTTGAAGACGCGGGCGTTGACTAGGTAAAACATCAGAAAGAACGTCAGAAGTGCTAGAACTGACCACAGGTATCCAAAAGAAATCCCAGAGCGGCCGAGCTTAATCCCGACGAGGGCTATATCTGCCAGTGCGAGGACGTAGAACAGAACCGCCGAAGGGGAATGATAGGGCAGCTCCTCTGGGAAAACCCCCACGAGGAAGAGTGAAACCGACGCAAAAATCATTAAGTAGCTGAGGCCGCTTCTGAATGCTCCAAAGGCAGCGATGAAGGTTATAACTGCGAAGGTCATCAGAAAGCCGTTGAAGTACCACCTCTCAGGGTTTTTGAGCGAACCCATGTCGCTGAGGGCGTTGTCGGTAAAGGAGAACCACGGGTTTTTGCTAAGCACGATTGTGAGGCCTGCAAGGAATATCACGGGAAGAAAGACCGAGATATATGCGGACAGCTTTTCGAATTCCATAGTCCCACCTCAGCACTCCCTTTTCTTCGGCTCCTCTCCGAATACTGCCTTGTAGAGTTTACGGAATTCCTCCCAGGAGCCCCTTATGACTGGGTGTTTTGGTATAAATGGTATCTCGTCCTCAGGAAGCGTGGAGAGCTCGAAGGTGCCTATTTTCTTGGCTATCTCGACTATTTCCTCCTTGTCCATGCCTATGAGCGGGCGGTATATCGGCAGATCGCTCGCCTGGCTGACGATGTACATGTTCTCGAGCGTCTGACTCGCCACCTGTCCTAGCGAATCTCCCATGACTATGCCCTTTGCACCGAACTCTTTGGCAATCTTGTCGGCGTTCCTCACCATCATGAACTTGCAGAAGACACAGGTGTACTTGTCCTTCTTCATCTCTTTGAGCTTCTGGATGATTTTCTCGCGCTCCTTGGGTTTAACCACTATCAGCTCGCTCTTCCCGCCGTAGTGGTACTTCTTCAGCTGGTTCCATATCTTCCTGACCTTTTCGAGGGTTTTCTCGCCCATGTAGATGTGAACTGGAATGACTTCCACACCGCGCTTCATCATGAGGAAAGCGGCAACCGGCGAGTCAATGCCTCCGCTGAGAAGGGCCACGACCTTGCCCTGCGTCCCTATTGGTAAACCTCCCCATGCCCTCACCTTGTCAACGAAGACGTATGCCTTGCCTTCCATCAGCTCAACGCCGACTTCTATATCGTAGTCGTGAAGGTTTACCTCGCTCTCCTCGTTTTCAAGTATGTACTCCCCAACTTTCGCCTGAATCTCTGGGCTTTTCAGGGGAAATTCCTTGGTTATCCTCCTCGCGGTGACCCTGAAGCGGGGCTTCTCGAGCCCAAGCTCGCGCTTCTTCTTCCTGAAGAGCTTGAGCGCGGTTTTGTTGATCTTCTCCATCTCAGCGTCAACTTCCATCGCCGGGGAGAGCGAGACGATGCCGAAAACCCGGGTGAGGACTTCTACTGCTTCTTTTGCCCTGTTTGTCTTCACCAGAACGCGGCCGTGCTTGGCCTCGACTTTCTTAAAGTCAATCCCTTCACTCACCAGAGCCTCGCGGATGTTGTTCATGAGGAGGTTCTCGAACCATCTCCTCGTCTGCCTCGACTTCGTTCCAATCTCACCGTATCTCACAATCACCACGTTGAACATGCCATCACCCCATCAAGTCAGGGAACTTGATTATTATCTCGACGTACTTCTGGATTCCCTCGTAGAGCAGCAGGGAGACCAGGTACGACGACAGCAGGATGAGTTCGTTCATTTCAAAGATATGAGCGGCTATCGCCTTCGCCCTCGGGGTGGCGTCGACTATTGTCCTCATGTACTTAGCCTTCAGGGACTGGTTGACCAGTATGAATCCGACAAGCAGCAGCACGCCGACGAGCCCCCAGGTCTGGCCGAGGGCAAGCATCAGGAACAGCGTTGATGCCACCACTATCCAGCCGCCGATGACCCCGAGCAGTATGACGAACTCTATCATTCTCCCACCGGTGGGAAATTGAAAGGAAAGGATAAAAACGTTTGGCTCATAGGAACTTCAGGACTTCTTCAATTCCTTTCCGCCTCTTCCGCGGCTTTACTTCCTCCCTCGGATAGCCCACCGGGATGAGGCCGACGAGGTAGTAGTTATCGTCGAGGCCCGCTAGCTCCCGGACTTTCTCCTCTATCCCCCGGAAGTTCGTCACGCCGATGTACACCGTGCCGAGGCCGAGCTCTACCGCTTTCAACATGAGGTTTTGAATCGCCATCGCCGCGCTCTCCACGCTCCATATGAACTCGACCTCGTCGAACTCTTTCCCTTTGAGGAAGCGGACACGCCTGTCGATGAAGACCGCGATGTAGACCGGCGCCCTGTACATGCCCTCCTCGTATATCCGGTTTTTGAGCTTCTCTATCTTCTCCTCGGGCAGGTTCACCGCCCGGTAGTACTCCACCATGCCCTCCGCTATCAGGTCAAAGGCCCTCTTTCTGGCTTCTTCGCTCCGAAACGCTACAAAGAGCCAGTTTTCCAGGCCGCTTGCCGTCGGCGCCCTTATGGCGGCTTTTACTAGCTCTCTGATGGCATCATCGCTTACTGGTTCATCCGAGAAGTACCTGACCGAAGTTCTCCTTAATATAGCTTCGTCCAGCTCCATGCTCTCACCGGACCGATATCGCCGCAGGGCTTAATCAATCTTTCCATTATTTAATCTGTCTTTTCCAGAACCAAAGGTTTAATAGAAGGGATGAGAACTCCCCTCGGTGAAAGAGCATGTACGGATGGAGAGGAAGGCTGGGCCTTATAGTGCCCTCATCGAACACAACCATGGAAATGGAGCTTCACAATTACCTCCCCGAGGGCCTTTCGCTCCACACCGCGAGGGTTCCGCTCAGGAACGTCAACGAGGAAGAGCTGATAAAGATGAACTCCCTGGCCGTTGAGGCAGCCAAGCTCCTCGGGGATGCGGGCGTCGAGTTAATCCTTTATGGCTGTACCAGCGGTTCCTTCATAGGTGGAAAGGACTACGAGAAGGAGCTTGAGGCGAGGATCGAGAGCGAGGCAAACGTTCCAGTGGTGAGCACCAGCACCGCCGTGGTTGAAGCGCTTAAGATACTCGACGCCCAGTCGATTTTAGTGATAACCCCATACACCGACGAGATAAACCGGCGGGAAAAGGAGTTCCTTGAGGCCAACGAGTTCGAAGTCCTCGACATCAGGGGGCTTGGAATTGAGGACAATGCCCAGATTGGAAAGCTTGAGCCTTATGAAGCCTACCGCCTGGCGAAGGCCAGCTTCATAGACGAAGCCGATGCAATCTTCATAAGCTGCACCAACCTGAGGACGTTTGAGATCATCGAGGCTTTGGAAGAAGACCTCGGCGTCCCCGTCGTTACGAGCAACCAGGCATCCTTCTGGCTGGCTTTGAGGGAAATGGACGTTATGGAGAAGATTCCGGAGCTCGGAAGGCTGTTCACGGAGTACTGAGGGGTTCGACTAACTTTATAGTCCTCCCCCTTTTTGGCGATGTTCTCTGCAGGAACGAAACCCTTTTAAGAACCGCGCTACATTTCTCGGATGTTAGTCACTAAGGGTGATACACATGGTCAGGGAGCTCCTTGAGAAGGCGAGGGAACTTTCAATATACACCGCTTACAATACCAACGTTGATGCCATAGTGTACCTGAACGGGGAGATGGTGCAGAGGCTAATAGATGAGTTCGGCGCCGATGCCGTGAAGAAGAGAATGGACGAGTATCCGAGGGAGATAAATGAGCCCCTTGACTTCGTGGCGAGACTGGTTCACGCCCTAAAGACTGGTAAGCCGATGGCCGTTCCTCTGGTTAACGAAGAACTCCACACCTGGTTCGACTCCCACTTCGAATACGATGTCGAGAGGATGGGAGGCCAGGCCGGAATAATAGCCAACCTTTTAGCGAACCTCGACTTCAACCGCGTTCTGGTCTACACTCCTCACCTGGCCAAAAAGCAGGCCATGATGTTTGTGGACAAGCCGAATCTCCTCTATCCAGTCGTTGAGAAGGGAAAGCTTGTTCTCAAGCACCCCCACGAGGCCTACCGCGAGAACGATCCGATAAAGGTCAACCGCATCTTCGAGTTCCGCGCGGGGACAACCTTTAAGCTCGGGAACGAGACGGTGACAGTCCCCTTCTCGGGCCGCTTTATCGTTTCGGCAAGGTTTGAGAGCATAAGGATTTATACCGAGCCCGAGCTTAAGCCGTTCCTGCCAGAGATAGGTGAGATGAGCGATGGTGCTATTCTCTCCGGCTACCAGGGGATAAAGCTCCGCTATTCCGACGGGAAAGATGCAAACCACTACCTGCGCGAGGCAAAGAAGGACATTCTCCTCCTCAAACGCGAGAAGGACGTTAAAGTTCACCTCGAGTTCGCCTCCATACAGAACCGCGAGCTGAGGAAGAAGGTCATATACAACCTCTTCCCTCTCGTCGACAGCGTTGGAATGGACGAGGCGGAAATAGCCCACGTTCTCAACGCTCTCGGCTACTCAAAGCTGGCTGACAGGATATTCACCTACAACCGCATAGAAGATACGGTCCTGGGCGGAAAAATACTCCTTGACGAGATGAACCTTGAAGTTCTTCAGATCCACACGATTTACTACATAATGTACATCACCCACGCCGACAACCCGCTGAGCGAGGACGAGCTGAGGAGCAGCCTTGAACTTGCCACGACCCTTGCCGCGGCGAGGGCCTCTCTGGGAGAGATACGCTCTCCTGAGGACTTCAAGGTTGGCTTAAACGTTCCCTACAACGAGCGCGGCGAATACGTCAAGCTCCGCTTTGAAGAGGCGAAGAGAAGGCTGAGGACACGGGAGTACAAGGTCGTGATAATTCCAACGAGGCTAGTGAAGAACCCCGTTTCAACGGTTGGCCTCGGCGACACGATCTCCGCTGGAGCCTTCACGAGCTACCTCGCATTGCTGAAGAAGAAGGGCACGCTTTGATTCCTTCAATTTTTGGTTTGGTGTGATGGACCGGTACTTTAAAAATAATGGTCTAATTTGTTAGGCCAATCCGGCTCTCAGTCCATCAGCACCTCTATCAGCCTCGCCTTCTCCTGGGCCTTCCGCAGGTGCTCCACCGTGACCTTCGTGTATATCTGTGTCGTCGAGAGGTTGGAGTGGCCGAGAAGCTCCTGAATCGCCCTTATGTCCACGCCGTTCTCAAGCATGTGCGTCGCGAAGCTGTGGCGGAGCTTGTGGGGGGTGACCTCAACGCCGGCCCTCTCACCGTACTTCTTGAGCAGGTGCCAGACCGTCTTTGTGGAGAGCCTGTCCTTTTTTCTCCTTCCCTCTTCAACGATTAGATATTCGCTGTCGTCGTCCCTGCTCTCGAGGTAGTCTCTGATAGCGTCGCTCAGGAAAGCTGGAATCGGGACGACCCTGTCCTTGGCTCCTTTACCGCCACGTACCACTATTAGGTTCCTCTCAAGGTCGATGTCCCTCCTCTTGAGGTTGCACAGCTCGCTGACGCGGAGGCCCGCCCCGTAGAGGAGGAGAACAATGAGCCTGTCGCGCTTCTTTGTCGGGGGGATAACTGAGAGGAGCCTCTTTACCTCCTCCCTCGTCAGGGCCTTCGGCAGACTTCTGGGGACTTTGGGAGGCTTTAGCTTTTCCGCCTCATCATCTGCCCCCTCAAAGCGGAAGTAGGCGCGCAACGCTTGAACAACAAGGTTTAAGCTCCTGTTGGAGTAGCCTTCTCTCCTGAGCCTTGCAAGAAAACGGAGGGCGGAGCGCGCGTTCAGCGTTCCGCCCCACTCGAGGTATCTCCTTATGTAATAGGAGTACATCCTAATCGTGTTGGGGCTCTTGCCCTCGAGGTCGAGGTAGGTTCCGAACTCCTCCACGATCTCTGCGATTTCACTCATCGCCGACGCCCTTCAGCAGGCGCTCTATGTCGTCGGGATTCACTTCGGGGTTTTCAACGATGTTCGTCTCCTCAGGCTTGGAGGCTGACGGCTTCCCCTCCGGCGGTTTGGGGGGCTTTGGCTCTTTCTTCTCCTCAAGCTCCTCCTTAACGGCGAGGCTCAGATAAACCGTCTTGAGGAGTTCCTCTATTAGCGATTCGTCCTCGGCAAAGATGTAACCCTGCCCGACGATTATCTTCCCGGCAAGACCAAGCTTTTCAACGGCCAGCGCGAGTATTCTCTCCTCCGGCACAGGCTCGGCCGGGAAGAGGCCCTTCCACGCGTCTTCTATCTTAACAGGTCTGCTCTTCTTGGTGAGGAGTTCTCTCAACCCCTCGTTTTCGCTCCTGAGCCGGGTGTATTCGGCGTGAAGCTCCTCGTACTTCTTCTGGAGCTCCTCGTGCTCTTTGTAGAGGGCCTCGTAGTCGTTGGCCAGCTGGTCGTACTTGCCCTTGACGTCAAGGAGTTCCTTCCTTATTTCCATGTAGCCGGGAAGAACCTGAAGGCTCTTAAGTCCGGCCCTCACGAGCGTGTTCCTCAACTCCTTCCTCACGAGTTCAACATCGACGTGTTCTAAATCGTGGCCAAGGGGGAGCTTCATCCGCTCGACGTGACCGACCATCTCGTTAAGTTCGTTGTAGAGCCTCTCCGCGAGATCCCTTCCAACCCTGTCGGCGTCGGTGGCTATTATGAGAAGGTCGGCTCCAGCGGCCGCGCTCTTCGCTATCTCCACGTTGGTCGTTGGGATTATCGCGGAAATCGTGATGTTGTACTCGCTTCCGAGTGCGAGCCCCTGGAGGGCTTTGCTTACCACCTCAACGTCGCTCGCGCCTTCAACGAGAATTCTAACATCGACTATGGTCATTCCCATCACCTCATGGGGCCTTTCCCCTTTGAAAAGTGGGGTGTGATCTTTAAAAATCCTCCCTCAGCTCGACCTCAAGGCTCGGTCTCTCAAGGACTACCCTGCCGTCCGGGAGGAGTGAGATGCTCAAGGCATGGATTTCAACTCCGGCCTTCCTAGCCTCTTTCAGAAGGCGCGCTATCTCCGGGTCTCCCTTTTCGTAGGGTGTGAACTTCTCCACCCCCGGCATCGCCCCGATGAAGAATATCATCGTCCTCTTGCCTTCCTTTGAGAGTCCTATAAGCTCCCTTATATGCTTCTGGCCCCGCGTTGAGGGACAGTCCGGGTACATGGCGTACTCTCCCCTATCTCCACCCCTCAGCACGGCGCTCTTCATTTCAGCGTGGATCTCCCCGTCGGGGCACTCGAAGAGGTAATCGAGGCGGGACTTCCCAGTCCGTACCTCCTTTCGCTTTATCCTGCAGTCTTTGAGCCATGGGACGAGGTTTAGCTCAAGGGCCCTTTCGAAGGCTTTGGCCTGGGTCCTAGTGTCTATCACCGCACCCCTTCCGCCCAGGTCCTCAAAAGCCACCAGGACAAAGTCCGTCTTTCCCCCGCTCTTCGGGGTGCAGAATGCCTTCCTACCGGGGGTCATGAACTCTTCCAAGCGGCCGGTGTTTGTGATAAGAGCTTTTCTGGTTTCCCCTTTGACATCAACCAAAGCGACGAAGCGGTTGAGCCTCTCGATGAAAGTGCAGGGGACGACGTTGAGCTCCAGCAGTACGGGCTTTCTCATGGACGGTATTAGGCCGGAAGGCGTTTTTAACTTTAAGGTACTCCTAAACGGTGGCTCGACAGGTGCGCTGTGAGGTCGAGTGCACGGGGGTGACGTGATATGGGCCTACTTTTCTGAAAGTCCCTTTCAGGACGGGCTGAGTCAGCCGTGGGTACCTAAAACCTTAAATATCTTTCACCCCACATTTAGATGGAAATCTAAACGGAAGGTGATGGAAATGGTTGACTTCGAACTGCTGAAGAGGATTATAGAGGCACCGGGCGTTACCGGCTACGAGTTCCTTGGAGTAAGGGACGTCGTCATCGAGGCTTTCAAGCCCTACGTTGACGAGATAAAGGTCGACAAGCTCGGTAACGTTATAGCTCACAAGAAGGGTTCCGGGCCGAAGGTCATGCTCGCGGGTCATATGGACCAGATAGGCCTCATGGTCACACACATAGAGAAGAACGGCTTTTTGAGGGTTGCACCGGTCGGCGGCGTTGACCCGAGGACGCTGATAGCCCAGCGCTTCAAGGTCTGGGTTGGGCCGAACGAGTACATCTACGGCGTTGGCGGAAGCGTTCCGCCGCACATCCAGAAACCAGAGGAGAGAAGCAAGGCCCCGACCTGGGACCAGGTCTTCATTGACGTTGGGGCGGAGAGCAAGGAAGAGGCCGAGGAGATGGGCGTCAAGATAGGCACCGTCATCACCTGGGACGGCCGCCTGGAGCGCCTTGGAAAGCACCGTCTGGTCAGCATCGCCCACGACGACAGGATAGCCGTCTACATCCTCGTTGAGGCCGCCAGACAGCTAGCCAAGACCGATGCGGATGTCTACTTCGTTGCAACCGTCCAGGAGGAGGTCGGCCTCCGCGGTGCCAAGGTTTCGGCCTTCGGAATCGACCCGGACTACGGCTTCGCCTTGGATGTAACCATAGCGGCCGACGTTCCTGGCACGCCGGAGCACAAGCAGGTAACCCAGCTCGGAAAGGGCGTCGCCATAAAAATAATGGACCGCTCGGTCATCTGCCACCCGACGATAGTTCGCTGGATGGAGGAGCTGGCAAAGAAGCACGAGATTCCCTACCAGTGGGACATCCTCCTCGGTGGCGGAACCGACGCCGGAGCCATCCACCTCAACAAGGCGGGCGTCCCGACGGGCGGAATAAGCATTCCGGCAAGGTACATCCACTCGAACACCGAAGTGGTTGACGAGAGGGACGTTGATGCCGCGGTTAAGTTGACCGTCAAGGTTCTCGAAGAGATTCCGGAGCTCAAGCTCTGATTTCTCCCCTTCTGTTCTTCCTTCCCCTCCGCCAACTTTAAAAATCGGCGGGGACTCGGCAGGAAGCTGGCTTTTCTGGCGGAGAGCTACCACATAGTGGCCACGAGGACCGTTGTTCCCCGAGAAACTTTGTGATACGGGACTTCAGCCCGTCCCTGCTCCCGCACACGCTCAGGTACGTCCGCTTCAACTTGGGTGCCTCCAGCTTTAAGCTGACCGGGAAAAACGGCAGGAGCAGGTTCATCGTCGCCGTTGAGAACAACATTGTGAGGGGAGTAGAGTACGAGTCGGAGTCTGAGAGCCTCATAACAGAGGTCGATAAGAACGTTCTTGAAGTTGGGGAGGACGAGTTTGGGGGATGAACCCAAAGGGGGATTACATGGTGGAGGTTAGCGAGTGATATCTCCGCTGCTCCCCGTGCTCCTTTCCCCCGGCTTTTCCTCGGGAGTGCTGTTTGTGGGGATTGAGCTCTAATCCATTGAAACGTCCGGGGCGGCCGATTCCGAGGCAGTGCGGTGCTTTTTTTCAAGTTCCCTCTCGAACTTGAACCATTCGTACAAGAACAGCAACGCTCCCACGATTATCCCCGCGATAATGAACGGGGTCTTTGAGGGCAGCGGAAGCCCGCGGTGCCATCTGTAGAGGAGGTAGTTCTGGTAGAAGAACAGGTAGCTCAGCCAAGAGACTAGGAGAGCCTCAGCCGTATATTCAATGAGCCTGCTAGTTCTCTCGTCCATTATTTCCACCTGGGGAAAAGTTAAAAGAGAGCCGTTAAAACTCTTTCCCATGAGCGAACCCAGCGACGCATTCGAGTACTTTCCCTACAGGGGCCTGAGGCCAAACCAGCGGGAGTTCATAGAGCTGGTGTCAGAGGCGGTTAGGAACGGGGAGAACGCGATAATAGAAGCTCCCACAGGCTTCGGAAAGACGGTGAGTGTTTTGGCCGGGATACTCCCCTACGCCAAGGAAGAGGGCTACAAGGTACTCTACCTCGCGAGAACCCACAGGCAGATGGACAGGGTTGTAGAGGAGCTCAAGGCCATAAGCGGGAAGAACCCTGTCTCTGGCGTCGAGCTCAGGAGCAGGAAGGAGCTGTGCCTCCACAATTACCTCACCCAGTTCACGACCGATGCCTACACCGCCATGGTTGTGTGCAAGAACCTGAAGAAGCTCGGAAAGTGCCCCTTCTACGAGAACGAGAAGAAGAAAAAGGCCGAATTTGATGAGCTTGTGCGCTTCTTCCTTGAAAGCCCCAGCCACCCAGCGGAGATTCTGAGCTACGCCGAAACACTCGAACTTTGTCCCTACGATTTGACTAAGCGTATGGCCGAGAAAGCCGATGTGATAGTGGCGAGCTACCTCTACCTCCTCAGTCCCTCGATAAGGGAGAACTTCATCAGCTCACTCGATATGGATTACTCCGACCTCATAGTGGTTTTCGACGAGGCCCATAACCTTCCAGATCAGGCGATTTCGGCTTTGAGCGACAAAATCAGCATAAACACTGTGAACAGGGCCATAAAGGAGGCCGACGAGTACAACGAGCACGAGATAGCAAACTTCCTCAGCATCTTCGGCAGGGGACTTGAGATTCTCTTCCAGGAGAAGCTTGGAAGCAAGGATGTCCAGGAGACGCCTATTCAGCCCGAACTCGTCTTCGAGCACGTCGTCAGCGTTCTCAACTTCGACACGCGCTGGCTCGTCAAGACGCTCAACGACATGGTTGCTGTTGGGGACTCGATAAGGGAAGACAGGATAGAGAAGGGCAAGCCGCCGCGCTCCTACATTGGTCGCGTTGGTGAGTTCCTCCTTCTGTGGCTGTCGTTGATAGGGAGGGAGGACTACCTCTTCATTCTGAGCAGGGACCGGGGTCTGAGCCTTGAACTCGTTGCCCTCGACCCCTCGAAGGCCCTCGGCTTCATCCGGGATGTCCAGAGTGCAATCTTCATGTCCGGGACACTCACACCCCTTGAGGCCTTCAGGGATATTATGGGCATCGAGAACGCCCGACTTAAGAAGTTCCCACGCATGGTAAAGAGCGAAAACGCGCAGGTGTTGGTTGCAAAGGACGTCTCGACGCGCGGAGAGGAGCGGTCGCTTCAGGTTTACAGGAAGATGGTGGACTACATAGTCGAGGCGGCGAAGATAATCCCCAAGAACGTCGGCGTTTTTACGGCATCGTATGAGGTTCTTCAAGGGCTTCTTTCGGCCAACCTGCAGGTTCGCCTTGAGGAAACTGGGAAGGCAGTGTTCGTTGAGAAGCAGGGTGTTTCATCCGCCGAGAACGACTCCCTCGTGAGGGCTTTCAAGGCCCACGCGAAGGGCAACGGCGCGGTTCTGCTCGGCGTCATGGGGGGCAGAAACAGCGAGGGTCAGGATTACTCCGGGGATGAGATGAACGGGGTTATCTTAGTTGGGATACCCTACGCGAGGCCGACCCCGAGGGTTCAGGCGCAGATACGCTATTTCGAGAGGAAGTTCCCGGAGAAAGGGCGCTACTACGGCTATTTCCTTCCCGCCCACAGAAAGCTGGTTCAAGCAGCTGGAAGGGTTCACCGCTCGGCCGAGGAGAAGGGGAGCATAATCGTCCTCGACTACCGCCTGCTCTGGCGCGGAATAAGGAAGGACCTGCCGGACTGGATGGTCGAGACTATGCGGCCCGTTGACCTCGGGCGGATGAGGCTCTACCTGAGGAGGTTCTGGACGAACGGACAGTGAACGAATGCTTCTCCTTTTGTTATGGCACTCTCAGGCGTCTTTTTGGTGTAAACCTCTTTAAAATGAGTTCCTAAGGGGGTTCTCTCCCAAAACAATCAAGACAATGGGCTTCAAGTAGAAAACTTTCATGAATGGCTTTCCAAAGGAGCTATGAACTTTGATGAAACTTTTGCTCGGCAAACAAACTTTGCAGAGTAAAGTTTGATCAAAGAGTGCCCTTCTGAAGAAAAGAGCAAAAGACCAGTCGTGCCCTGTCCAAGAGCAAGTTTTAAGGGGTTTAACATTAAACCACACTCTTTAAGCAGTTTCAACTTTAATCAGCGCCCTAAGGGCGCGCTTTAGGGAGTGAAACACTCATCAAAGGAGCAAGCGAGTAAAAACCCTTTCAGAATCCGAACATTGTAGAGAAGGCACATAATTTTCCGCCAGCGCTTGCGCAAGCAAGGGCTGTTGTGGTGCGGGGGCGGGGATTTGAACCCCGGAACCCCTACGGGACGGGACCCTCAATCCCGCGCCTTTGACCAGGCTTGGCAACCCCCGCGTCGCCAAACTATAAGGCTCATGGAGGCTTTATAAATTTTTCTGTCGCCTCTGCGCCCGGAACCGACCGAAAAATTTATAAATGCACCTCCCGTCTATGGTTTCGGGTTGAGGGCCGGTAGCTCAGCATGGTTAGAGCGCGGGACTCTTAATCCCGTGGTCGGGGGTTCGAATCCCCCCCGGCCCGCCAGATCGCGTTTCTTCTCGGCGCGTTCCGTTTGAGAAGGAATGCGTTTGAGCAACGTAAGGAGTTAGGAAAATGAGTTTTGAAAAATTGGGTTTATCTGAGGCCACGTTAGTGGCGGTAAGGCAAAAAGGCTTCTCACAGCCAACCGACATCCAGAGGGAGGTCATACCGCGTCTTTTGAGCGGGGAGACAGATATAATCGGCCAGTCCCAGACCGGAACTGGAAAGACAGCAGCTTTTGCGCTTCCGATAATCGAGGCGATTGACCCGAGGGAGAGGGGAGTCCAGGCGATAATCCTTACCCCGACGAGGGAATTAGCCCTCCAGGTGGCGGACGAGATCAAGAGCCTCCGCGGGAGGAAGAGGGTTTACGTCTACGCGGTCTACGGCGGCCAGCCGATAGGCCCGCAGATAAGGGCCCTTGAGAGGGGCACCCACGTTGTTGTTGGAACCCCCGGAAGGGTTCTCGACCACATAAGGCGCGGCACCCTTGATCTGAGCGGCGTTAAGTTCTTCATCCTCGACGAGGCCGACAGGATGCTCGACATGGGCTTCATAGACGACATCGAGGCGATATTCAGGGAGACGCCGGAGCAGAAGAGGGTTCTCATGTTCTCGGCAACTATGCCGCCCGAGATCAAGAGGCTTGCCAGGCGCTACATGGGTGATTATGAGGTCATAAGCGTCAGCAGCGACGAGCTTGTGCCCGAGATGGTCGACCAGGAGTACCTTGAGGTAGTCCCGGCCAGAAAGTTCACTGTGCTGAAGAAGATACTCGACGGCAACGAGGACTTTTACGGCATAGTCTTCTGCGCCACAAAGAGGGAAACGCATGAGCTGAGCGAGAGGCTTAGGAGCAACGGCTACAGGGCCGAGGCTTTAAACGGCGACATGAGCCAAGCCGCCAGGGAGAGGACCTTCTGGCGCTTCAAGAACAAGAAGACAAAAGTTTTGGTCGCTACCGACGTCGCCGCGAGGGGCCTTGACGTGCAGGACATCAGCCACATCGTCAACTACTCCCTGCCCATGACGGCTGAAGACTACGTCCACAGGATAGGCAGGACAGGTAGGATGGGCAAAAAGGGAAGGGCTGTAACATTCATCATGCCCGGCGAGTTCAGAAGGCTCCGCTACATCGCCCAGCAGGCGGGCGTCGAGATTAGGAAGTCGGAGTTGAGCGAGGAGATACCGCGCGAGTACCGCGAGAGGTACGAGAGGAGCCAGGGACATCCCGGTTCAAGGAACTACTCCAGAAACTCCAGCCGCTCCAGGAATTACGGCAGTGGCAGCGGAAAGAGAAACAATGGAAGGAGCAAGAAGGGCGGAAGGAAAAACTACTTCGACGGCTATTCGGACTACCGCTACTGAGCCCCACTACTTGACTTAATTGGGCACTCAGGTGAGCTGTGCCCCCGGGGAGCGAAGGGGACTCACGGCTCGCCGAGGCGCTCATCCCCCGCGGTTTCCCGGGGGCGTTACCCTTTTGCACCTCCGTAACTTAAGCTTTACCTCGTGACCACTGCGTTAACGCCGGCGGCAGCCAGGGTAAGGAGCTCGAATATCCTGTATGCGTCTTCAACCTTTTCCGCCTCGAACTCCACGGTCTTTCCATCGACGCGCTTCACTGCCGGCAGGAGCTCGGCCGCGTCGGCAAAGGCGCTGTTCAAGAAGCGCAGGATAACGTGTACAGGTTCTTCGGTTACCAATGGCTTTGCTTTCCCAGTTTTCAGCCTTTCAACCGCCTCCCTCACGCCTGCCTCGAGCATGCCCTTTACCCTCGCCATGCTGGGGCTCTTGGCGGCGTAGCGCGAGGACGCTTCCTTGAAGGGAATTCCAACGACCCACGGGGCGTGGTTCCTCACGTCTGTCTCTATGAGCCTCCTGTCTCCCCCCACGAGGATGACGGGGATTCCCCAGCTCCCGAGGAGGTAAGAGTTCAGAAGGAACTCGCTCACCTCCACGCCGTTTATCTCGAGCCTGTCCACGCTCGCCCCACTGTATGTGTGGTCGAAGGTGGCGTAGCCAGTGCCAGCCTTGGCGTGGTAGCCCAGGAAGAGGGCCGCGTCGCTCCCCTTCGCGAAGGCCACCATGCTCAGCGGCCTCGGAAAGCCTCTGACGAGCTCGACATACTCCGGCATCTCCTCCGGCAGGACGTTCACCATCGGCCCGTGGCTGTCGGCCACTACAACTTCGTCAAAACCGTTCTCGTGGAGCGCTCTGGCAAGGGTTTTTACGATCTCAGTCGCTATCCTCCTCGCCTCAGCGTACAGGGCTCCCTTGACGAAGAGGTGCTCCCTGCTGACTATGTACGGCAACCCCTCAAGGTCGAGGGAGATAAATGCGCGCATGAGTTTCACCACGATGTAAATCGAAGTGGTAAGGGATAAATCTTTCGGAACCTCGTATAACCTAGGAGAATATTCTCTAAAGGAACCAATAATTCCCGTTCATGAAAAAGGTTTTATGGGGCTTTTTTCATAGAATAATGCGGTGATAGACATGCAAATTGTTGAACTCGACATAAAATTGCCCTACGAGGGGAGGGGAAAGATTCTAAGCCGTTTATATTCCAAGGTTAGGGGCAAGATTAGGGACATACACTTCCTCCCGCCCACCTCTAATGGCATCAGCGAGATCAGGATGGAGATCGTCGAGGACGACGCCCCAAAGCTCCTCTCGGAGCTCAAAAAGATAATCAAGAACGGAAGGATAACCTTTAAGGTTCTCTCCGAGGCCTGAGCCTCATCCCTTTATACCCCTGTTCAGCTCCTCAAGCTTTTCCTCGGCCTTATCCATGGAGCCAGCCTTTTCTATGGCGGTCCCCGTTACTATTATGTCCGCCCCAGCTTTCACGGCTGCCCTGGCCTGTTCCCCGGTTCGTATACCGCCGCCGACTATCAGCGGAACATCTATGACTTTCTTGACGACCGCTATCATCTCGGGCGGCACCGGCTGTGGCGCACCGCTTCCAGCCTCGAGGTAGACGAGTCGCATACCGAGATACTGGCCGGCCAAGGCGTAGGCAGCGGCTATCTTGGGCTTGTGCCTCGGTATCGGCTTCGCATCGCCGACCCAGCCGACGGTTTCTCCGGGCTCGACTATGAGATATGCCATTGGAATGGGTTCTATGCCGTAGCGCTTTACTTGGAACGCCCCCAGGGCCTGGGCGCCGGTGATAAAGAAGGGGTTCGTCGAGTTGAGGAGGCTCATGAAAAATATCGCGTCTGCGTATTTGCTTATCCCTCCGTGGGAGCCCGGGAAGAGTATCGTCGGCAGCGAAGAGGACTCCTTTATGGCCCTAACGACGCCGTCCAGAACTTCCCCCTCAGCTCCGGTTGAACCACCTATCATTATTGCGTCAACGCCGATTTCTTCGCTCATCTCGGCTATCTTCCCAGCCGTTTCGGGGTCAACGTCATCCGGATCGAGGAGCACGAAGTGAAGTTTTTCCCTTTCGAGCTTTTCGTGAATGTAGGATTCAACCTTACCGATCTTGGGCTTCATTTTCTCCCACCGAACTCTATAACCTCTTCCCTGCTTTTAACCCTTTTCCACTTCAGTCCGAGCCCCTCTAGGATAGCCCGTAGGACATCGTCCGGCTCTTCTTCGAAGCGGTAGAGGTTCGTGTTGAGCTTGATGTCTCCAGCACCGAAGCCATTCACCGGCTCTCCGTACCGTGCTACTTCCAGTGAAAGTCTCTCCTCAAGTCTCTCCTCACTCGGAACCAGATATGCCCTCAAAAGCTCCGCCTCATTCAGCAGGTGGTCTATGTGCCAGTGCAACTTCTTTTCCTTCGAGAAATGCCTGGCGACGCGCTTTTCAAGGGAGTTCATGGCAGAGCCCACATAGACGTAGTAACCCTCCTTCAGGCGAAACTCTCGTCCCCTGGTCCTCACGTTTCGGTCTCTACCGAGCCGTATGACGAGGAAGTAAGAGCCCTTCATGGGAAAGAGTTCTACCCATGATTTATAAACCCTTGAGTCCAAACTAGACTAGGTGTGGAGGATGGAAGAGAAGAAAAAGAAGCGGCCCGTCGATGACTTCGCCTGGCAGGAATATGATAGACAAGAGTTCGAGGAGACATTTCCTGCCCTCGCGAGGGAGCTCAAGGGAGAAGGAATCCCCGTGGATGCTTACAGGGCCAAGGAAGAGGGCGAGATCCTGAAAGAAGAAGACGAGATCATGGACTTCTCAGGGTACAGCCCCACCGTCATCGATTTCTTGAGGAGATGCGAGACCGACGAGGAGGCCCTCGAGATAATAAACTGGATGGAGGAGAGAGGGGAGATAACCCATGAGATGGCCAAGGAGCTGCGCATAACCCTCGTCGAGAAGGGAGTCAGGGCCTTCGGGCCCAAGAAGGAGTGGGGCTGGTACGAGAGACACAGAAAACGCGAGTGATTGATTTTTGCTTTTCTGAAAAATCGATAGAAGAGAAGATGGGAGATCATCAGATGTTCCCAATCCTCTGGAGGACCATGCCCTCTATTCTGATGGGCTCAGTCCTCCTTGCGAAGACTATGGCCTGATCGAGCCTGGCCTCGCTCTCCGCGTGGATGGTGAAGAGCGGATCACCCTCCTTGACCTTCTCGCCAACCTTGACGTAGAGCTCTATTCCTGCCCCCTTGTCTTCAGGCGCTCCAGCGGCCCTGGCGATCCCTGTTATGGCCCTGTTGTCGATGGAGGTGACGTAGCCGCTCGTTGATGCTGTGAAAGTGTAGGTCTTGTCGCCGACGGGAATATCATCTGGCTTGATGTTCGGGTCTCCGCCCTGCTCCTCTATGATCTCCTTCATCTTCTCCCAGGCCTTTCCGCTCTCGAGGATCTCCTTGGCCATCTTCTTGCCCATTCCGGTGGGGGCGACGCCGCCCATCTCGAGGAGAACGCCGGCGAGTCCGGTGGCCTTCTCTATGAGGCTTCCCGGGCCGGTTCCCGTCATGAGTGCTGAGAGGGCCTCCCTCGCTTCAAGGGCCGGGCCGACGGTGTGACCTATCGGCTGGCCACCGTAGGTTATAGCGACCTCGACGTACTGGCCGAGTCTCTTTCCAAGCTCTATAAAGTCCCTCGCAAGAGCCCTGGCTTGGTCAACTGACTCAACCTTGACGCCCTTTCCGGTCGGAATGTCGATGAGGACGTACTGGCTGCCCATGGCGTATTTCTTTGACATTATGCTCGCGAGCATCAGACCCGTCGGGTCAATGCTGAGGGCGCGCTCGGCCTTTATCGTTATGTCGTCCGCGGGGGCAAGATTCAGGGCGCCACCCCAGACGAGGCACGCGCCGACCTTCTCCACTATACGCTTTATCTCGTCAAGGGAGAAGCTCACGTCGGCGAAGACCTCAACTACATCAGCGGTTCCGGCGGCGCTGGTTATGGCCCTTGAGCTTGTCTTGGGTATGGTCAGTCCGGCGGCGGCAACTATCGGCACGACGAGGATGTTGGTCTTGTTTCCGGGGACGCCGCCGATGCTGTGGACGTCCATGATGGGCTTCCTGTCGATGTCGAGCATGTCACCGGTTTCGGCCATCGCTATGGTGAGAGCGGCTATCTCATCCATGTCGAGGCCGTTTATCTCGAGTGCGGTTACAAAGGAGCTTATCTCGATGTCCCTCAGCTTCCTGTCGACGATGTCCCTCACGATGGCCTCTATTTCGACCTTTCTCAGCTTCTCGCCGTTCATCTTCTTCTTTATGTAGCGGACGCTCTCAGGGGTTCCGCTTGGGAGAACGGTGATGACCTCTCCCTCTGAGAAGTTGTGGAGCTGGAGGATGTCCCGGCTTATACCTATCTCTCCCTCATCGATAAGACTGCTTATAACCACGCTTCCGTAGACCGTCTTCTTGCCGGCCTCAAGCCTCACAAGGTCATCAGGGTGGAGCTTGGCTTCCCTAGCCTCCTTCTCATTTATAAATACCGAGTATCTGCCGCTGTAGATGTCCAGTATCCTAACCTTTGCCTTCACTCTCTTTCCCCCCTTTGGTTTGTTCCATCCGTTTAGTGGGTGGTTCCATCTATATGGTGAGAAGAATACTTAAACCTTTTTAACCGATACTCATGAAAAGGGGCTCTCCAAAAAAGGATATCTTTGCAGAAGGATGTAAAAAATCAGCCGCTTATGCTGTGCAGGGCTTGGAGAGCTGCGGAGGGTTCGTTCTGGAGGGCACTTGTTCTGAGAATGGCGGCAACAACATCTCGCGAAATCTCTCTGATCGCGGGGGGAAGTAGGGCGTCCTCTCCGCGGTAGTATCTCACAACCTCCTTGAGGGGGGCACTCACGAGTCTGCCCCTGAAGACGTAGACGGCCTCACCATCGACCTCGACTATCCTATCGGGATAGCCGAGTCTGACCTTCATGGGGCCCCACCCCCGGTTTGAGGGTTATAGAAGAACTCTTTTAAAATTTAACGCCACAAAAACCTTTAATAACAAAGGGAACAAAAAAGTTCAGAGGTTCCTGACCTCTTCGTCTATGGACTCCTCGAGGGTCCTCTCCCATTCCTCGACGTCGAAGTCGACGAGCTCGCTCTCAAGGTCTTCCTTAAGGGTGCTGACACGCCTCTTTAGCGCGCTCTTGGTTTCCTCGTCGTAGACGACGTAGTAGGGATTGCTCTTGGCGGAGTAGTAGAGCATCAGTAGTACGATGTTGATGAGGATGAGGATTATGACAATCCCGTAGATAATTGCGCTGGCCATCAGCGCTTCCCTCCAAAGATCGCTTTGAAGACTCTCTTGATCGGGCTCTCCGGCTCCGGGGCCTGCCACTTGATGCCCGCGAGCTTGGCCGCGAGCTGCTTGATGGCTATCGCGGCTGGGCTTGTCGGGTTCTTGATGACGAGGGGAACACCGTAGGCACTGGCGCGCTTGACCTCCGGATCCTCCGGAATCATTGTCAGAACTGGAACCTCAAGGATCGCCTCGATCTCCTCCTGGGTGAGCTCGGTCTTCTCGTTGGTGACCCTGTTGAGGATCGCGCCGAGCGGGAGTGTTCCGAGTTTCTCTGCGATGAGTTTGGTCTTGAGGGAGTCTGTGATGGCCGATATCTCGGGGTTGGTGACAATTATAAGCTCCTTACCGATGAGAAGTGCCGTAACCGAGGTCATCTCCAGTCCAGCGGGGGCATCAATGAGGACGAAGTCAGCCATCTGGCCTATCTCCCTGATGAGCTGCCTGAGCTTCTCAGGCTTGGCCTTCTTTACCTTCTCAAGGCTCAGTCCACCGGGGATGACCTTAACCCCCGCCGGACCCTCGTATATGGCGTCCTTGAGGTCAGCCTCTCCCGCTAAGACGTCGTGCAGGGTTATCGGAATGTCCTCCATTCCAAGGACGAGGCTGAGGTTGGCCATGGTTATGTCCGCGTCCAGCAGTATCACTTCCTTTCCGAACTGGGCCAGAGCGACACCCAGGTTCGCAACCGTCGTTGTTTTACCGGTTCCGCCTTTTCCCGATGCGAAAACAATCGAACGCCCCTCCAAAGTCAACACCTCCGGAATAAGCGGTACAGGCATGCTAGATTTAATGCCGCGTAGTCTACTTTTGTTTTGCAATCATTAAATATAAGCATGTGCTTTTATTCTTTGCGGTTGATTCAAGAGATATGAAAAAATCTGGATGAAGAGAAAAGGTCACTCGGCCGCATCATGCTTCTCTTCGCTATCTTTGGCAGCGCGGTTCTTGAAGAATAGCTTAGCGGCCTCGGCACTGTCGGATAAGCTCCTGAAGAGTTTGAGCATCTCCATCGGGAGCGGCAATATTATGACGTTGCTCTTGTCGCTCGCGACGTCGCTTATGGTCTGGAGAGTTCTCAACTGCAATGCCATCGGGTGCTCGCTTATGATCTCCGCGGCCTCACGGAGCTTCTCGGCCGCCTGTCTCTCGGCCTCTGCAAGGGTTATCCTGGCCCTCCTCTCCCTCTCGGCCTCAGCCTGCCTTGCCATTGCCCTCTGCATGCCACTCGGAAGCTCGACGTCCTTTATCTCGACTGTTGAGACCTTTATCCCCCATGGGTCCGTTGCCTCATCGATGATCTTCTGGAGCTGGAGGTTGAGCTTCTCCCTCTCGCTCAGCAGTTCATCGAGGTGCGCCTGACCGATGACGCTCCTCAGCGTCGTCTGGGCTATCTGACTGGTGGCCATAATGTAGTTGGCGACCTGTGTAACCGCCTTGACAGGATCTATGACGCGGAAGTAGACGACGGCGTTGACCCTGACGGGCACGTTGTCCTTAGTTATGGTCTCCTGGACCGGGACGTCGAGAACTCTGGTACGCAGGTCGACTATCACTGCCTTCTCGAATATCGGTATGATGAAGAACAGTCCCGGACCTCTGGCACCGACGACCCTACCGAGGCGGAATATGACCGCCCTCTCGTACTCCTTGACTATCTTTATGGCCGTCGCCAGTATAATCAACACAAACAACAAAACGATGGCAAGAACCACGTTGCTGACATTCGCAAGTGC
Organism: Thermococcus pacificus; assembly: GCF_002214485.1. NCBI lineage: Archaea > Methanobacteriati > Methanobacteriota > Thermococci > Thermococcales > Thermococcaceae > Thermococcus > Thermococcus pacificus. The sequence goes on along the minus strand of NZ_CP015102.1, from coordinate 1,677,603 downwards.
CATACCTCATCCCTCCTCATTTCCTTCAACTTTTTTGACTATAAGAGTGAGACCTTCCACCTTCACCACCCTCACCTTCTCCCCCACGGGTATCCTGCTGCCATCACTGCTCCTCGCCTTCCAGAGCTCCCCGCGGAGTTTGACGACTCCCTCGGGATCGAGGTCTTCCACGACCTTCCCAACGGTTCCCACCAGTTCCTCCTTCCCGGCTTCGGGCTTCCTCTTGTGGGCCCGCACCACGGCGGCGACGCCGAAGAGGAAGAACAGGCCAAGGAGTACGGCCGTCACTATTATTGCTATCCTGAGTATCGAGTATGTTTCACCAGTCACCAGGTATTCACCCCCGCTGCCGCTGAAGAGCATTATCCCCCCGACGATGAAGGTTATCACGCCCGCGACCGTGAAGAGGCCGAAGGTAGGCGTCAGCGCCTCCGCGATGAAGAATATCATTGCGAGGATCAGAAGAACCAGCCCCGCGCTCTCGTAGCCGAAGTAGCCAAGCCCGACGAGACCGAGAACCAGCATTATGGCGCCGATGGTCTCCGGGACGTGCCAGCCGGGGGTCAGGAAGCCGAATATAAGCCCTATCATGCCTATGTTGATGAGCAGGTACGCGATGGTTGGGTCGGTTATGTACTTTACGACCGTGTCCCTGAACGACGGCTCGATGTAAACGAGGCGGGCGTCCCTGAGGCGGAGGGTTACTTTTCCCTTTCCGTCAACGGGGAGCTTCGTCTCCATGCCGTCCGCCTTCTGGAGTAGGTCACCGACGTCGGTGGCTATGACCTCGATGACGCCGTATTTGAGCGCTTCCTCAGGCGTCACGCTCCTGTCCTCGGTTATGAACTCCTCTGCCAGCGTCTCGTTCCTGCCGCTCATCTGGGCCAGCTCACGTATGTAAGCGACGTAGAAGTTGGTTATCTTTGGGGGGGCCTCGACGATGCTTCCGTTCTGCCCGTAGCCGAGTATCGGCCGGCAGGCCCCTATGACAGTCCCGGGAGTCATTGCGATGAGGTGGGACCCGAGGGCTATGTATGTTCCGGCAGAGGCTGCCATTCCCCCGGAGGGGTGGACGTAGATTATAACTGGAACCTTTGAGCTCTGTATTCTAGAAACGATGGCCTGCATCGCGTCGGCCCTGCCGCCTGGCGTGTTCAGCTCGATTATCAGTGCCTCGGCGTTCGCATCCTCGGCCATGGTGATGTACCTGTCGAACTGGTCGACGGTGTAGCCGGTTATCATCCCGTCTACCTTCGCAACGTAAACGGTGCCGCCCTGGGCGCTCACGCCGGGAAGGAACACCATGAGCAAAACCAGGATTGTCAGGGCAACGTTCAGCCTCATCATTACCGCCTGATATTGATACCACTTTAAGGTTTAAATCTTTTGCCTGTTGGCCAAAAGTGATTTATACATCGGAAGCAAACTCTCTAACATGAGTTTGAAGACCCTTGTCAAGCTCTACCGCGTGGCGAAGGGGAAGGAGAAGGTGGCAATAGCGTGGAAGCTCGTCCACGAGGCCGCGAGGTACTCCAACCACGAGCCCTACTGGGAGTTCCTGAAGGAGAACTTTGAAGTCCGGGCGGACGAGATAAAAGACGTCCTCAGGTTCCTTGAGGGGAGGGGGGAACTCCAAATCAAGCGCTCCATCGACGGAAAGCGCCTCTACGTCTCAACCCTAAAGGATATAAGGGAGAACCCCGTTAGGCTCGACCGATGGTTGAGGTTGACATCCAGAAGACGGCCCATGAGATGATACGCAACGGCACCTGGAAGTTCGAAGGAGGGATATTTTACCAGGCCCTCCGCCTTCCGGGTGGAAAAGCGGTTGTGGCAGGTTACAATGGGGAGGACTTCATAATCCCCGAGGACCTCGATGATGGCGATAAAAGGCTCATCGAGGAAAGACTCTTCTTCATCCTCGGCCTCGGCACTGACCTGGACTCCTTCTACGCAGAGATAAGCGATTCGCCCTTTGCATTCCTTGCCGAGGAGTTCCGGGGTTTAACTGTCCCTGCCGCCCCAAGCCCGTACCAGGCGCTGATGGAGGCCATAGCGCAGCAGCAGGTGAGCTTCGACTTCGCCCAGAGGACGATTGCAAACCTCGTGATGCTCGCTGGAAAGCGGGTTGGAGAGGTCTACGCCTTTCCAAGGCCAGAAGAAATAGCCCAACTGGGTGAGGAAAAGCTCAGGGAGGCGAAGCTCGGCTACCGCGCCCAATACATAAAGAACCTGACGGCACTCTACCTCGAAGGGAAGCTCGGCCTCGACCTGTGGGGCTGGGGTGTGGAAGATGCCATAAAGTACCTGACGAAGTTCAGAGGAATAGGAAAGTGGACGGCCGAGCTCTTTTTGGCCTACGGCCTGAGGAAGAACGTCTATCCGGCTGGCGACCTCGGACTTAGAAGGGGAATGGCGAAGATTTTTGGGAAGAGAGTGAAGGAAGTGAAGGAGCGGGACGTGCGGGAAGTAATCGAGCCCTACGGGAAGTGGAAGAGTTTGCTGGCCTTTTATGTAACCTGCTACGACAGGAAGACGGAGCTGGAGAGGAAAGTTAAAATACAAAACCGACGAAAAAATTCTGGGTGGTGAAATGCTCATTGATATGAAAACCCTCTCCGCGCTGATGGAGATCAGGTCCAAAAGGGGAGGTAAAAAAGGGTCCGCTGAGAGGATGCTCGGCATGCTGGAAGGAAAGCTCCCCAAGGGAATGACCAGCGTAGAACTTCTCAGAAGGATGCGGGAGGAGGAGTATGATTAGGGTCTATCTCGACACAAACGTCCTCCTGAACGTCTGGTTCAAGGAGGAGAACCCCAAAACTGGAGAGAAGCTGTGGGAAGCCTCCCTTCAGATTTTAAAACTTATCGAAAACGGAAAGATTGAAGGTGTCGTTTCGATATTCACGCTGATGGAAAGTGCCCACGTGTTCAAAAGAAACAAGTTGAATCCCGAAAGGGTCAAAGAGATTGAGGACGTTGGTATTGAGGTTTACATTCCCAACGAACTGACTCTGATTGATGCGTTCTCTTTTCAGTTGAAACTCGGCACTGACCCTTACGATTCTGTGGCGCTGGCATCCGCACTGGCGTCGGGGTGTGATGTCCTGATAACGCGAGACGAAGACTTTAGAAAGAAGGCGGAGAATCAGATAATGATCTTGAGCCCTGAAGAATTCCTTGAATGGATTGCGGCGAGTGGAGGTCTATGAAGATAGAACTCATTATTCCTCGTGAGAGGTTCAAAGCCATCAAGGGCAAAGATATAAACGCCCTCCTCAGAGAAAACCTGCCGAAGGCGGAGGAGACACTAAAGGCCGACCGGGAGGAGTTCCTCTGCGAGAAGATTGGAAAACTCGAGGAAAAGCTCCGCGAGATGGAAAGCGAGATTGAAGAGCTCAGGGAGTTCTACGAGAAAGCCTTGAGGGATAAGGAGCTAATGATGGCGGAGCGCGACAGGCTCAGAAAGGAAAACGCTGAGCTGAGGGCGAAGTTCGAGGAGAAGAAAAGTGGGCTGGAGAAGGTTCACAAAACGTGAACGAGTCGTTCATGGAGCGTGAACGAAATGAAGCTCATCATCAGGCCAGAGAAGGGCTTGGGGAAGATCGAGGTCGAGCTCGATGATGAACTCACTGGAGAGATAAACCGGCTAAGCGAGAGGTACGGCGTCCCGGCCGAGAGGGTAATTGAGATAGCCCTCACCGGCGAGTTTAGAGAATCCGCGGGGGAGATTGAAGAGCTTGAGAATAAGGTCAAAGAGCTCGAGGAGAGGACCTGGGAGCTTGAGAGAGAGTATGCACCGCTCCGCTTCAAGGCCTACGGCATCAGCGAAGATAACAAAATCCTCGCCATCGAGCTTTCTGGCCTGATAGCGGAAAACAACCAGCTGAGGCGCTTCTTAAGGCTCCCCCTGAAGGGGAACCCCGAGCTGAGAAAGCTTATATCCTATTATATGAAATAGCCCACGCGGATGATGAGAGCGAATTGCGCGGATCGGTGAAGAGAAGCACACTCTGACGCCGTCCCGGACGGGCCGTGACGATTCCAAGACGGGCTGAGCAAAGGCGATGACGTACCCTATGAGCGCCGAGCCCGTCCGGGACGTAAAGAAAGGGGTGATAAACGTGATCATAGCGGTAACCGGGACTCCAGGAGTGGGAAAAACCACGGTTTCGAAGCTCCTCGCGGAGAGGTTGAAATATGGCTATGTGAACCTCAGGGACTACGCCCTTGAGAAGGGTCTTGGAGAGATGAAAGGGGACGAGCTGGAGCTGGACGTTGATGAGCTGGCCGAGAACTTCGCCAGGGACTTCAGCGGTAAGGACGTTGTCGTTGACAGCCACCTCGCCCACTACATGCCCGCCGATATCGTGGTCGTCCTGAGGGCCCATCCGAGGCTTGTAGGGGAAAGACTGAAAGCGAGAGGCTATTCGAAGGAGAAAGTTGGGGAAAACGTTGAGGCGGAGCTGGTCGATGTTATCCTTGTGGAGGCCCTCGAAGAAAACGAGAACGTAATCGAGGTTGACACGACCGGAAAGACGCCGGAGGAAGTTGTTGAGGAGATACTGGGTCTCCTTGAGAAAGGAGTTAAGAGAAGGGTCGGCGTCGTTGACTGGAGCGGAGTTTACGATGAGGTTGTCCCCTACCTACGCCTTTGACGCCTCTTTTTCCTCGGGATCAGCCTCACGGGACTTCCGCAGTCGGGGCAGACTCCATCCGGGGGCATCTCCTCAAATTTTCTCCCGCAACCGATGCAGACGTAGTTCCAGCGGATGACGCGCTTTATACCGCGCTTTAGCGTTTTGAACTCTGTGCCGAGAGTTCTGGCTATGTTCTGGAGGTTGTAGTCGTCGGTGAAGAGAACACCGTTAAGCTCGTAGGCCAACGCGAGGATTTCCAAATCGGCCTCGCTCAGCTCATTCAGCTCGCCCGTCCTCCTCGCGGCGTCTTTAACGGCCTCGATGCTCTCCTTCGAGGGAACCAGAACCCTGACCTTGCCCGCGCTTATCAGGCTCTCCAAGAAAAGCCTCGATTCAGGATCCTTTACCTCTTCGACGACCTTGGGAGTGGTTACGCCTTCTACGTCAACGCCCTGGATGAATATCGCCGCATCGATTACCCGGACTTTTCCGTCTTCCCTCATGGCCTTAACTCGGAGAAACACTTTTTTAGATTTCCGTCGAAAGGGAAGTGGTGGGAATATGAAGGTTGACCTAAACTCCGACCTTGGCGAGAGCTTTGGAAGGTACAAGCTCGGCCTCGATGAGGAGGTTATGAAGTATATAAGCTCGGCCAACATCGCGACCGGCTGGCACGCCGGCGATCCAATCGTCATGAGAAAGACGGTGAGGCTCGCGAAAGAGAACAGCGTAGCCGTTGGCGCGCATCCGGGCTACCCAGACCTGCTCGGATTTGGAAGGAGATACATGAAGCTTTCTCCAGAGGAAGCGAGAAACTACATCCTTTATCAGGTGGGTGCACTTTACGCCTTTGCCAGAGCAGAAGGCCTTGAGCTACAGCACGTTAAGCCTCACGGTGCCCTCTACAACGCCCTCGTGAAGGAGGAAGAGCTTGCGAGGGCCGTCATCGAGGGAATAGCGGATTTTGACAGAAAGCTAATCTTCGTGACCCTCTCAGGCTCAAGGCCTGCTGAAATAGCGGAGGAGATGGGCGTTAAGGTTGCCCACGAGGTCTTCGCCGATAGGGCCTACAACCCGGATGGTACGCTCGTCCCCCGCTCGAAACCCGGTGCCGTGATACACGATAAGGACGAGATAGCGGAGCGCGTGGTTTCGATGGTCAAGGACGGCGGGGTTAGAGCCATAAACGGCGAGTGGGTGGAACTTAAAGCCGACACCATCTGCGTCCACGGGGACAACCCGAAGGCTGTGGAGATTGCAAAGTACATCAGAGATGTCCTTGAAAGGGAAGGCGTTAAGATAGTGCCGATGAAAGAAATCGTTCGGTGAGCCCCATGCAACCTGTAATAAATCCTGCCGGGGACTCCACTCTTCTGATCTCCTTTGGTGAGACCATAGACGAGGGGATAAACGAGAGAGTTCACGCAATAGCGAGGGCAATAGAAAAGGCGGGCTTTGAGTGGCTGGTCGAGACGGTTCCGGCTTACTCCTCGCTCTTGGTGATTTACGACCCCCTTAAAGTCACCTACACCGAAGTCGAAGCTTCAATAAAGCCCCTGCTGAATGCCGAGGGGTGTACCGTTGAGGGCAGGCTCGTTAAAATACCTGTGGTTTACGGCGGTAAATACGGGCCGGACATCGAGTTCGTGGCGGAGCACAACGGCCTCACCGTTGATGACGTTATCGAGATTCACTCCAGGCCTGTTTACCGCGTCTACTTCCTCGGCTTCCTTCCCGGCTTTGCTTACCTCGGCGGAATGGATGAGCGCATAGCAACGCCCCGCCTGGAAAAGCCTCGCCTGAAAGTTCCGGCCGGTTCGGTTGGCATAGCGGGAAAGCAAACTGGAATTTACCCCCTCGAAAGCCCCGGCGGCTGGCGGCTAATAGGGAGGACACCTTTGAGGCTGTTCAACCCTGCAAAAGAACCGCCAACCCTTCTCCAGCCCGGTGATAGGGTGAAGTTCGTGCCGATAGATGAGGAGGAGTTCAGGGAGCTGTACGAGAAGGAATGGGGTGAAGGCGTTGATTGAGCTTCTTAAAGTTCCCTCCCTTCTGACGGTGCAGGATTCTGGCAGGAAAGGCTACAGAAAACTCGGCGTCCCCGTCTCTGGTTACATGGACGATTACTCAGCGAGGATAGCCAACTACCTCGTCGGAAACCCCGGTGATGCACCTCTCCTGGAGTTCCTCCTCGCTGGGCCGACGCTGAGATTCAACGCTTCAGCAGTCTTTGCCGTTGCAGGGGACGTTGATTTGAAACTTAACGGCCTTCCCATTGAACCCTGGGAGAGCCACTGGGCGAAGAGGGGCGACGTTCTTGAAGTGGGGACTCTTAGGAGCGGGCTCTACGGCTACATCGCCTTCGCGGGTGGAATAAAGTGTGAAAAATTACTTGGAAGCTGTTCAACATACTCAAGGGCGAACCTTGGAAGGCCGCTAAAGGCTGGGGATAGACTCACCCTGGGCTACGCCATCCTGGCCGGTAAGGAAGGGCGCTCTCTGCATAGAGACCTCAGGCCCGACTACTCAGGCAACGAGAGAGAAATAAGGGTCCTCCTCGGGCCGAACCTGGAGCACTTTACCGAGGAAGGCGTCGGGACGTTCATAAGCGAGACCTACACCGTAACTCCTGAATCTGACAGGATGGGCTACAGGTTTGACGGGCCGGCAATAGGGCACTCCTCCCTTGGAGCCGATATCGTAACCGAGCCGCTTGTGCCCGGGGCCGTTCAGGTTCCCGCGAACGGAAAGCCGATAGTGATGATGCGTGACGCTCAGACAACCGGCGGCTACGCGAAGATAGCGACGGTGATAAGCGCCGATTTGCACCTCTTGGCTCAGAGCAGGCCAGGAACAAGGGTGCGCTTTAAAGCAGTAAACGTTGAAGAGGCCCAGGAAATCCTGAGAAGGTGCGAGAAAACACTGAGGGCAATAGAAGAGTTCCTTGCGGGAAAAATGAAATCCTACAGGATCAGAACCTTTGGGGAAGAGAAAATAGCCTTCACAAAAGTGGAAAAAGGAGGTTAATCCTTCTTGCGCATGACCTTGGCGACCTTGTAGGTCTTCCCGTCGCACTCTACTTCCCCGGTTACCTCGATTATCTTCACCTGGTCGCCCTCAAGGAGGCCCTCGGGCCGGAAGAGGTCTGCCTTCTCCTTATCGCTGCAGTCCGCGAACTGGAGCTTTATCACCGAGCCCGCTATAGCGAGCCTCGGCTCTATTGCCACCTCGATGCTCGGCTCCACTACCTCGACGACCCTCACCTTGCCCTCGTGGAGGGGGCATGAGTGGGAGGGCATGCTCCTTACGCGGAGGATTTTATACCTCCGTCCGGGCTCGAGGTTTCCAACGCAGACTCCAGCAAGCTTGCACGTCTTGCACGGCTCAGCAGGGCCGTAGAATATGAACTCAACCCCAGGCCTTGCCAGCTTTTCCCCAACTAACGTGATTATTGCCATTCCAAACACCTCCGTCATGAGTGATGACAGTCAGATGACCCCTGTGATTTTAGCGGCCTTTTCGGCTGCTTCTCTCGTCAAACCGTCCTTCCCGAGGATTGTATAGCGCTCGGGCCGTATGGTGTGGGCTATGGTAAGGGCCTCGATTACAAGCTCGGGCTCGATTCCCAACTCGTATGCGTTAGTTGGCGCACCAACCCTCTTTAAGGTTTCCCTAACGCGCTCCCACTTGAGGCCGTGGAGGTAGGCCATTATTATCGTCCCGACGCCGACCTGCTCGCCGTGCAGCGCTGGTTTCGGGGCTATCATGTCGAGAGCGTGGCTGAAGAGGTGCTCCGCACCGCTGGCAGGTCTTGAGGAACCCGCTATGCTCATGGCGACGCCGCAGGAGATCAGGCCCTTGACGACCTTTCTAACGCTCTCCTCATTGCCGAGCCTTATGATGTCGGCGTTCTTTATCACCATCTTGGCGCTCATCAAGCTCAGCGAAGCAGCATACTCACTGTAGTACTCACCCTTTATCCTGTGGGCCAGCTGCCAGTCCCTTACTGCCGTCAGGTTGCTTATCATGTCACCGACTCCCGCCGCCAAATAGCGGTAGGGGGCGGTCTTTATCACCTTCACGTCCGCTATGACCGCTATGGGAGGGACTGCCTTAACGGAGGTCTTCGAGCCCAGGTCCTTTATTGAGGCGTTGGCACTCGCTATGCCGTCATGGGAAGCCGTTGTTGGGAAGCTGATGAAGGGAACCCCCGCTTTGAAGGAAGCCAACTTCGCCACGTCGATTATGCTCCCTCCGCCAACGGCGATGAGCCAGTCAGAGCCGTGGTCACCGATTATCGAAAGGACCCTCTCCACCTCTTCCATCGTCGCGCCCTTAACGGTCACGCCCTCAACTTCATACTCCTCCCGGAGGACGTCCTCAACATCTTTCCCAGCTATCTTCTTCGTCCTCGGGCCGTAGAGCACGAGAGCTTTCCTTCCAAGTCCAAGTCTATTCGCAACGTTGACGACCTCCCCGACCAGGTTCTCGCCCAGAAGCACTTCTCGCGGGAGCTGCATCAGGTGCACTTCTCTCACCACCCTTGACATTAAGGTGGGAAAAGCTTTAAGGCTATCGGATGGACTCCCTACGGTGGTCAAATGGGGCTCTACGAGTTCTTTTACAAGTACTTCGTGCTCCCAATCAAGGAGAACCAGGGTTACAACCCAGTGAACACGGTAACCTACGCGATAATTCTGGGCATAGCAGTCATACTGCTCTACAAGATGCTCAAGCGCATGGGCATCAGGGTCGACGACCGCTTCTTCAAGGCATTAATCCCCTACATAATCCTCGGCCCGCTTATGAGGGGCATGACTGACGTTGGAATCCTGCCGAGGACATACTTAACGGTCAGCCCCGGTGGCTACTTCGTCATAGCGGCCTTCGCGATAGCGTCCCTCTACGTCGTGTGGAAGCACATCGGGCCGGGCGAGAAGCTCTATCCCCTCTACAGGGACTTTGGATGGATTCTCGTTGGTGGTCTGCTCTTCGTGCTGGTGATAAACCTTGACAGGGTAAGCTTCAACTGGAAGGCTCTGGGGTACTTCGTTCCTTTCCTCATCATAGCGGAAGCGTTCATCTGGCTCATTGCGAAGAAGGCCCCGCTCATCGCGGACAACAAGACACTCTTCTACACACATTTCTACGACGCGACGACGACCTTCGTCGGAATCCAGTTCTTCGGCTTCTGGGAGCAGCACGTTCTTGCGAGATGGCTGATGGATACGCTGGGAACTCCCGCGGTGATGTACCTTGAGAAGTTCTTCATCCTCCTGCCGGTGGTCTGGATACTCGATAGGGAAATGAAGGATGAAGACCCCGATTTAATCAACTTCGTGAAGCTTACCGTGTTCATCCTCGGCTTTGGACCGGGGACGAGGAACCTGCTGATAATGCTCATGGGTGGTGGTTGATATGGAGATAGCGTGGAACGAAATAGCGAGGAGCTTGGCTTTGGACGTTGAGAAGGTCGTTATGCCGCTCTTCGGAACGTCCCGGGCTGGAGAGACAGTGGGGATGAACGTGAGCGGCGACGTCACCAAGTACGTCGACAAGGTGGCTGAAGACCTTGTCATCGAGAGGCTCAAACCCCTCGGGGTCAACATAGTCAGCGAGGAGATAGGCTTCATAGACAACGGGAGCGACTACACCGTCGTCGTCGACCCGATAGACGGCTCCTACAACTTCGCCGCGGGGATTCCCATCTTCGCCTTCAGCTTCGCCGTCTTCAAGGGAAAGAAGCCGGTCTACGGCTCGATACACGAGTTCGTGCCGAGGCACTTCTACGAGGCGGTTCCGGGCGAAGGTGCCTTCATGGACGGGGAGAGGATTTACGTGAGGAAGCCGGAGCGTGGAAAGGAAGCCCTCAGCTTCTACACGCGCGGAAGGTGCACCGGGCTTATAAAGAGGGTCAAGCGCGTTCGCGTTCTTGGAGCTATAGCGGTGGAGCTCACCTACCTCGCGAAGGGGGCTTTGGACGGAGTCTTAGACATAAGGAACTACGTGAGGCCGACGGATATAGCGGCTGGCGTTCTCATAGCGAGGGAAGCCGGGGCCATTGTGACGGACGAGCGGGGAAAGGAGCTTGAGGTCCACCTGAGCGCCACAGAGCAGACCAACGTGATAGCGGTTAACGACGAATACCTTCTGAAAATCATCCTGGAGGAGCTGGAAAATGGGCCTTGAGCGCTATTTCTACCGCTATGGAAAGGCGACCTTCAGCCTCTTCCTGATAAACGCCGCGGTCTACGTGGTGGAGGCCGTTCTGAGCGGCAATCCAATAAGTATAGGCTCAAACGTCCTGCTCTTGCTCGGCCAGTGGAACTACGCAGTGCTCAACGGAGCATGGTGGCAGCTCTTCACAGCCATGTTCGTCCACGTCGGGATACTCCACATAGGCTTCAACATGTACTTCCTCCTCATGATGGGCAGACAGCTGGAGCACATATTGGGGCCGAAGAGGCTGGTGATGGTCTACATCGTCTCGGGCCTCATGGGAAACCTATTGACGCTCGTCCTGCTGCCGCCGAACACCGTCAGCGCCGGTGCGAGCGGAGCGCTCTTCGGAATAGCGGGAACTCTGATAGTCATGATGGGTGTCATCGGCGGCAACATGCAGGGGGCCCTGGTGAACGCCTTCGTGCTCTTCCTGATAAACAGCATCCTGCCGGGGGTCAACCCATACGCCCACCTCGGCGGCTTGCTCGTTGGTATGGTCATCGGCTATTACTATGGCAAGAAGATCCGGAGACGTATGGTCCTCGCCTACGGATACGGCTACTACTGAGGGGCGCCGAAAGATTTAAAAATGCCCCTCTGGAGGTATAGGTCGAGCGCTCGGGTTGTGCCGGGGTAGCTTAGCCTGGTCAGAGCGCTCGGCTCATAGGGCTGCTCCCCTTCGGGGGAGCCTGAGAAACCGAGAGGTCCGGGGTTCAAAGCCCCGCCCCGGCACCATATCAGCCCTTGCAAAGCAAGCGCTGGCGGAAAACAAGTGCCTTTTCTGTAATGTTTGAATTCTGAAAGGGGTTTTTTAACTCGCTTGCTCCTTTGACGAGTGTTTCGCTCTCTAAAGGCGCCCTTCGGGCGCTGATTAAAGTTGAAACTGTCTGAAGAGCTAATCTGGTGGATTAAACCCACATTTAACATTGCACTTGAGTAGTGCACACTGATTTTTGCTCTTTTGATGAGAAGGGTACTCTTTGATCAAACTTTGCAGAGCAAAGTTTGCCTGCCAGGCAAAAGTTTCATCAAAGTTTGTAGCTCCTTCTTGAAGTGCCGCTCGTGAAGGTTTTCTACTTGAAATCAATTGTTTTGAGTGAGAACACTCTCAAGAGCTCCTTGTAAAAAGGGTCAACTCTAAAATCGACGCCCGCAGGGCGTCAAAGGAAGAGCAAACCCCCGCCAATGGCTCACTTGAATGTTCCCTCATTTTGGGAGTGAACTGTGAGAGGATAAAACCTACAGCACGCCTTCTCAAAGAGGAGCTACAAACTTTTAGTCAAGCTTTTTCCAAAGCTTGCTCACATTCGCGACGCGGAGGAGAGCTCCAACTCCGAAACTCCAAAATTTTCAGGGGGTGTTGGCTCATACTTTGAGCTCTCGTGGTCTTTGCCACCTTCAAGGAATTGGCGGGCGGTGGAGGATTCTTGAAATGTGGCGTTTCAAAGTTTGAGCAGGCAAAACCTATTTAATTTTTCAATTCGTAAAACTCCTCGGTGGTCAAGATGGAAAGAACCTCAAAAGGTCTGGTGGTTGTGTTTCTGGCAGGGATGATCCTCGGAATCCTTACCTCTTACGCCTTCATCCATGATTCCGGCCCCTCCCCCGAGGTTCGTACATGTCCTATAGTCAATCATGAGGTATTGATGGAGTATCTGGTGAGGGCCAGCCCGACGGCCGGCGGAGAGGCGACGGCTAAGGCAGTTGAAAGTGCATACCTTGAGCAACGTAGCCCCAACTATCCCCTTGAGCTGTTCAGGGAGATGTACCGTGACGTTCCAGGGAGGAAGGAATTCCTTGGGCTATCATACATTTTCTCAAATGACACTCTCTCCTACGGCAAATTCACACTCACCAACGAAACGCCCCCTAGGTTTGAGTTCGCGAGCCCCGCTCCGGGCATGAGTCAGAGGGTAGACGGGGCCGGAATAATAGCCTCCCGGTGGGCGGTTATCTTTGTGAGCCTCTATGACTTCGGGGGGATGAATGAGGTTGAGGAGCTTTACCTCACCGTGCCGGAGGGATGGAAGCTCGAGTACTACGGAGGAACGGGAGACCTTCTGCCCGGAACCGTGCTCCGCGTGAGGTTCTCTAGTACGAAAAGGAACAACTACGTGGTTCTAGCCTTCAGCACCGGCGGTGTGCTGGATCCTTTGGATCTAGAGGTCACCGTGAACGGGGACACCTATCGGCTAGTTCATTCCTCCTCAACATAGGGTGCCGTTATGACCCTCCTTATCTCCCTCGCCTTCTTGGGGCCTATCCCCTCGACCTCTTTCAGCTCCTCCTCAGTCGCAGTGAAAACGCGCTCCACGTTGCCAAAGTGCTTCAAAAGTCTCTTCGCCAGGGTCGCCGAGACGTTGGGCAGGCCCTCAACTATCAAACGCTGCCTCTCGGCTAGCGTTAGGGCCTTCTTCTCGCTCCTCAGCCTTACTTCCTTCTTCCTTTCCTCCTGCTCGCGCTTCGCCATCAAGTAGATAAACTGGGCGGTCTCCTTGACTCCAGAGGAGAAGAGTATCGGCACGCCCCAGTCAAGGGTCACCGCGGTTATAGCGCCGCGGATGGCGTTGGGGTGGACGTTCCTTATGCCGTAGAGCTCGCCCTCGATGATTATGACCGGCTTCTCGTAGGCCCGCTTTAAGCGCTCCACCTGGTCAAAGAGGCGGCCGTCTATTATGGACTGTATGAAGTCGTTGGCGCTCTTGCGCTCTATGCCAACGTCCTCGCTGACAACGTAGTCGGCCACGTCCAGCGTCCTCACCTCAACATCGGCACCGAGCTCCTTCAGGTGCTTCGGGACGCCGCTCCTCAGCTCGCGGTTGTCGACGTAAACGACTATTCCCTTCGGTTTCCTGACGAAGATTGGCTTTATTGGAAGATCCTCCACGGAGTCCTTTTCCATCTTTTTGGGTTCTTCGACCTTTTCCGCCTTGGAGTCTTCCTCAACTTTCTCCGACTTCTTTTCCTCGCTCTTCTTGGGCTTCAGGAATGCATCCAGGGAAGTGACCTTTCCCCTACTCATCTCGGCACGCTCCGGGACTTTCTCCCTTATTTCAGCCCGCTTCGGTTTCTCCCTCTCAAGCTCCCTCGCTATCCTCTTTATCGCGTCGAACATCCCCTTCTCCTTCCGCTTTGAGCTCCAGTAGTAAGCCTCGTCCCTGGTTCCCTTCGCCATCAGGATGACGACCCTCCCAGGCCTGTGCCTGCCCGTTCTGCCACGCCTCTGGATGCTCCTTATGGCGGAAGGCACAGGCTCGTAGAAGACCACGAGGTCGACCTCCGGCACGTCGAGGCCTTCCTCACCAACGCTTGTAGCCACCAGAACGTTGAATTCGGCCCTTGAGAAGCGCTCCAGCGTTTCCTTCTGCTTCTTCTGGCTCATACCCTTATCCTCGCCCCTACTGGCCTGGCCGATGAAGCGCTCGGAGGAAATCCCCCTCTTCGTAAGCTCCTCCACTATCTTCTTCCCCGTGTCGCGGTAGTTCGTGAAGACTATTATCTTGGAATCGGGCTTCCGCCCCAGCTGCTTCCCCACGAGCTCCAGGAGCCTCTCCATCTTCGGGTGGTCTATCCCCAGCTCCTTCGCCTGGACGAGGAGGTATATAACCTTCCTCATACGGGGGTCTTCCATGAGCTGCCTGCTCGATTTCGTCCGTTTATCCTCACGGAGCTTCTTCAGGTAGGCCCTCAAAGCCGTCAGCCCCTGGGTCTCAAGGAGCTCAATGGCGTGCTGGAGCTTCACTGCCTTCGCCTGATACACCCTCAGCCTTCCAAGCTCGTAGTTGCCCTGCGCCACCTCCCTGTTTATCCTGGAGCCCGCCTGGAGGACTTCCCTCTTCGGTATGTCCGGTGAGTAAGTTGAGACGAGCTTGAACTGGGCCAGGGGCTTAAGGCTCTCCTTCAGCATCTCCCTCAGGAGAGAGCGAACTTCCTTGTAGATCTCCGGTAGTTCTACTTTAACCCATTCGAAGGCTATCCTCTGGACGTAGGGCTTAACATCCGGCGAGCTCTCAGTTCTAACCTCGATGTGCTCTATCCCAAGGTTCTCCACTATCTCGCGGATCTTCTCCTCGTCGCTTCCCGGTGAAGCCGTCAGACCGAGAACGAGAGGGTGCCTGGCGGTCTTCAGGTACTCCTTCGCGATGAAGACGTAGGAGTAGCCGCCAACGGCCCTGTGGGCCTCGTCTATCACTAACAGGACAACGTCCTCGAGGGATATCTTCCCGGTTATCACGTCGTTCTCGACCGTCTGGGGGGTGGCGGTTATGATTGTGCTCTTCTCCCATATCTCCTGCCGTTTGTTTGGGGGGAGCTCACCGGTAAGGACGTTTATCTGCTCCGGGGAGAGGTTGAAGAGCCGCTTGAAGCTCTCCGCATGTTGGACTGCCAGGGGCTTCGTCGGGGCGAGCATGAGGACTTTACCGCCGTAGGTGGAAAGCCTGTAATCAGCTATGAGCATCGCTATGAGCGTCTTTCCGAGGCCAGTTGGGAGAACGACTAAGCAGTTCGTCTCTTTGCACCGGGCGTAGATGACCTCCTGGTAAACGCGTGGCTCTATTATATCCCTGCGGAGATACGGCATATAGGAAAATTATAGCGGGGAGAATAAAAAGGTTCCCAATGGGCCATAGGCGAAAGGAATTTAGCCGGTTGGGCTGAGGGGTTTTTATGCTCCTGACAAGGCACGCCTGGGAGAGGCTCATCAAAAGGCTGGCGAAGAAGCGGAAGCTCGAACGCATCTACGCCGAGCTGTGGGACTTTCTCGACCGTTCCAGAAGAATCGACGTCAATGAGAAGGTCGTGATCTTCACGGACAGCAGGAAGAGCCTCGTCTGTGCCAGGCTAGACTGCGAGAGGCTCTCCAGGGAAGAGATTGAGGAGGCCCTCGGTGGGATTGAGAATCCCTACAAGTGTGTCTTCTTCGATGAAAGACTTGTGAGGGAGACAGTTCCGAGGAAGTTCCTCGAGCTGGTTCCGGACGGTGTTTACTGCTTCTACATCAACCGTGAGAAGAGGAGCATCTACATTGGGAGCGAGCCGCCGCTCCTCGTCGTCACGATTAGGCCCGCGAAGAAAAACGAGAGGGAGGGTTAGGCGTTCTCCTCGACCGGAACGACGAGTATCTCCCCAAAGGGCTCCTCCTGGATGAGGTCGACCTTTCCCATGTTGGACAGGAAAAGGAGGTAGAGGAAAGTCCTTGCCACTATCTTTGGGCTGGGGTCGAAGATGAGGTCCCAGAACCTTATCGGCTCCCTGCTCTCCCTGTACATCTCCACAACAATCTCGTGCAGCCTGTAGACGTGCTTCTCGATGTCCACCCTGAAGTCATCTACGACGAAGACCTCCTCTTCTATCTCGACCTTCTTTTTCTTCCTCGGTTTTCTCTTCTCTGCCTCCTCCAGGGCGTCCATGAGGGCATCAAGCAGATCGTCGAAGGTGTAGTAGCGCTCCACCCTTCTGAGCGGCGGCGCCAGCGGCTCAACATCAACGTGGAAGCTCTCCTCAGGACTCTCTTCCTCTTCCTCGTCATCTGCGTGGAGCAAAGCTTCACTCTTCATCCTGACAAGGATTGAGGCTGCCAGGATAGCCCTCGCCGAGACCCTGAGGTCGAGCTCCTTCATCTCCCTCAGTCTCTCTATGTACTTCTCGGTCAGATCGACTATGTCTATGTTCCAGGGGTCTACCTTGCCCATCGTGACGAGCTGAAGGAGGATGTCAACGGGGGTTATCTCCTCTTCACGGCGCGATTCCATCTTCCTCACCCGCTCAGGTGCCCGAACATCTCGGCGTGTTCCGCCTCGCTCTTCTTCCTCGCCTCTTCGAGGATCTTCATGGCCTTCTCAAGGCTTAGGGCGACGACCCTGCTGACGCCCTTCCTCATGCTGACACCGATTATCTTGTCCGCGTTGGCCATCATGACGTCCCTCAGGGTTATCACGATGAACTGACTGTTCTGCGAGGCCTCCTTTATGAGGTCGGCAACGCGCTTGACGTTGGCATCGTCGAGGTGTGCATCGATCTCGTCGAAGAGGTAGAAGGGGGCGGGCTTGTAGCGCTGTATCGCGAAGACGAAGGCGAGGGCAGTTAAAGCCTTCTCACCACCACTCATCGCCTCGATCCTCTTGACGTCCTTTCCAGCGGGCTTTGCCTCTATCTCAAGGCCGCCCGCGAACGGATCCTCAGGGTTCTCGAGGATGAGCCTGGCGCTTCCTCCCGGCGAGAGCTTGGCGAAGAGTTCCGAGAAGTTCTTGGCTATCTCGTTGAGGGTCTGCATGAAGACGTTCCTCTTCTGGCCCTCTATCTCCTCGATGAACTCCTCTATGCTCTCCTTCTCGGCGACAACCTGCTCGCGCTTGCTCTTGAGCTCAAGGTAGCGGCGCTCAACTACCTCGAAGTCCTCTATGGCCTTCATGTTGACCGGCTCGAGGGAGCGTATCTCCTCCTCCATCTTCTCTATCTGCTCGCGGAGGGCCTCAAGTTCGAGCGGTATCTCCTTGATGCTCTTGATGAGCTTTGGATCAAAGTGCTTCAGCTCGTCCTGCTTCTCCTTCAGCGTAGCCTCGTACTGGGCGAGCTTTATCTTTAGCGTGTTGGCCTCTATGCGGAGCTCCTGGAGTTTTGAAGAAAGCTCGTCCTTCTCGCTTCTCAGGTCAATTATCTCGTTCTTGAGCCTCTCGCGCCTCTCGCGGAGCCCCTTGAGTTCGTCCTTGACGTTCTCCTCGGCCTTCCTGAGCTCCTCGAGCTCGGCCTCGAAGTCCTTTATGGCCTTCTCGTTCTCCCCGATGTTCGCCCTGAGGGCGTTTATCCTGTTGACGAGGCCCTCTATCTCCTCCTCGAGATCGGCCTTCCTCGGGAGCAGCTCCTCGTTTATCCTGACCTCGAGCCCTTCGAGCTTGCTCTCGACCTTTCCGAGCTCCTCGCGGAGCTTGCTTATCTCCGCCTCCACCTCGCGTATCTTCTGGTTGAGCTCCCTCGCCTCCGGGTTCTCGAGGGCCCTCTTGAGCTTCTCGCGCTTCTTCTCAAGGCGCTCTATTCTTCCCCTGAGCTTGGCCATCTCGCCCTTAGTATCGTGTATCTTCTTCTCTAGAGCCTCGATGAGCCTCTCGTTCTCCTCTATCTCCTCGGCTAGGGCTTTGTCCTCGGCCAGAAGCCTGTCCATCTCGTTTTGGACCACCTGGAGGTCCTTGCTCAGCTCGCTCTTCTTCATACGCAGGTTGAAGAGCTCGTTCTCCAGCCCCCTGACCTCCAGCTTGAGGGCGTTGACGGCCGATTCAAGGGCTTCCTTCTCGCGCTCCAGCTTTTCGACGCGCTTCCTTATCTCGTCGACGTTGACTCCGAGCTTGCCCCTTGGGCGGTAGTGGCCGCCGGTTATGGCACCGCTCCTCTCGAGCAGCTCACCGCCGAGGGTCACCATGCGGACCTTCCCTATCCCGACGGTTCTCGCCTCGTCCATGTCCTCAACTATAAGCGTATCTCCGAGCGCGTAGGCAACCGCGTTCTTAAAGCGCGGATCGTAGTGGACGACGTCTATAGCTGGGACTCCAAGGGGAGGTTTTTCACGCATCGAGCGGGGCTTTATCTTGTTGAGCGGAAGGAAGGTGAGCCTCCCGAGCTTCTTCTCCTTAAGGAGTTTTATGGCCTTCTCGGCAACTCTGTCGTCCTCAACGACAACGTTGTCGTAGTTGCCGCCGAGGGCCACCTCCACGGCTAATGCGTACTTCTCGTCCGCCACGGTTATCAGCTCGCCGAGTGTGCCGTAGAGGCCGGGAATGTTCTGTCCCTTCAGGAAATCAACGGCGCGGTTTCCGCGAACCTCGCGTTGGGCCTCCGCCTTTATGAGCTCCTCCTTGGCCTTGGCCAGTTCGCTCTCTGTCTTCCTGAGGGCCTTTGTCTTCTCCTCAAGCTCCTTCTCGGCTTTCCTGAGTCTCGCTTCGGCCTTTGATATCTTGCCGTCGATATCACCCAGCTCGGAGCGCTTCGACTCCAGGGACTTCCTCGCCTCACCTATCTTGGACTTGAGGGCGACCTTCTTCGCGTTGTTCTGGGCGATCTTGGCCTTTGCTCGCTCTATCTCTTCCTCGAACTTCTTAATGTCGCTCTCCTTCATGTAGAGCTCCTTCTTGGCCTCCTCCAGCTCGTCCACGACCTTGTCAAACTCCTCTTTGGCAACCGCGAAGTCCCTGTCTATCTCACCGAGCTTGATGACAAGCTCGTTCTTGACGACCTCTTTCTCCTTTATCTCCGCCTTGAGCTTCTCGCGCCTCTTGCTCCAGCGGTTTATGGCGCTCTTGCTCTTCTCTATCTCCTCAGAGACCTTCTTGAGCTCCTCCTTCGCCTTGGCGAGCCTCCTCTGGCTGTCCTCTATCTCCTTGTGGGCGAGCTCGATGTTCTTCCTGGCCATCTCGATCTTCGACTGAACCTCGCTTATCTTCCTCGTGACCTCGAGGATTCCGTCTTCGCTCTTCTCCTCAAGCTCCTTCTCTACCGCGTTCAGCTCCTTCTCCTTGGCGACTATCTCCCTGGCGATGTCCTTCAGGCGAGCTTCCATAGCCGCTATCTCGGCCTCGATCTCCTTGTCCCGGAGGTTGCTCTCCTCTATGAGGCTCTGGAGCTTCCTTATCTCTCCCAGAAGGAGCGTGACCTTGGCCTTCTCGACCCTGTCTTTTAGATCGAGGTAGCGAAGCGCATCGTTGCGCTCCTTTTCGAGCTTGTCGAGCTGGGCCTTAACCTCGCGTATGAGCAGATCGACGCGCGCCAGATTCTCTTCCGCCTGCTTGAGCTCTTGAAGGGCTTTCTCCTTCTTGGCGTCGTACTCTGCTATGCCCGAAATCTCGTCGATGAGGAGCCTCCTCTCGGTGGGGCTCATCTTGATGAACTTGGTGATGTCACCCTGCAGAACGAGGTTGTAGCCCTCAGGCGATATCATTGCCGCACTGAGGACGTCCAGTATGTCGCTCCTGCTCGTCCTTTTGCCGTTGAGCCAGTAGGTGCTCCTCCCGTCGGGATAAACGCGGCGCTTTATCACGACCTCGTCCTCGTCAACCGGAAAGCCTCTGTCCTCGTTGTTGAAGTACATCGCAACCTCGGCATACTTCGCCGGAGGCTCGGTCTTGGTGCCCGCGAAGATGAGGTCGCTTATCCTCGTCGCACGCATCGCTTTGGCGGACAGACCGCCGAGAACGAAGAGAACGGCGTCACCTATGTTGCTCTTTCCAGAACCGTTGGCACCTACGATCGCTGTAAACCCCTTAGAAAGCGGAACGACGACCTTTCGATTACCGTAGGATTTGAAGCCCTTCATTTCAATCTTCTCAATGTAAGGCATAGCTCACACCTAACACGAGAATGGTGCGGAAGGTTATATAACTTTATCCGACTCAGTCGAGTATTCTGCGGAGCAGGTGGATCGTCCTCTCTTCAAGGGCGTCGCTAACAGTGACGTAGAAGCGCGAACCTGTTAGAACTGCCATGTCGCGCAGCTTGCCCGTGAATTTGAGCGCTGTTTCAAGGCCGTTCTCGATGGCAAGGTACTCAAAGGCGTCGAGAATCACATCCGATGGGGAGTTTTGGAGGTGTCTCCACAGGTTCTGCTCCAGGACGTAGAGCTTTGAGGGGTCAAAGTATCCGGGACGGGACACCTTGGAGAGATAGATGGTCCTGGTGTTTCTTAAGTCGTTGAGGTTGTTCTTTCGGGTTATAACTATCTTCTGCCTCGATGGGTTTGAGCGGAGCACCCTCCATAGCTCCTCGTCATTGATGAGTCCTGAACTCCAGAACACAGATGACTTCCTGCCGAACCACAGTGCCACACGCCTCGCCGGCGGAGGGTTCGATTTAATCACATGATTTAACCGGAGTGAAGTGGTAACAAAAATTTATAAGATTTTCCCCTTTGACTGGTTAAAGAACACATTTAGATATTTAAATTTAACAGAAATAAACATTGGGGAGTAAAGGAGAGCAGATAATCACTCCCTCTGGCAGAGTTCGAGAAGGACACCGGTTACGGCCTTGGGGTGGACGAAGGCTATCTTCGCACCGCCGGCACCGATGCGCGGCTTCTCGTCGATGAGCCTGTAGCCCTTCTCCTTGAGTTCTTCAAGGTGCTTCTCTATGTCATCAACACCGAGGGCTATGTGGTGTATGCCCTCACCGCGCTTGGCTATGAACTTGGCGATCGGCGAGTCTTCCGCCGTTGGCTCAAGGAGCTCTATCCTGCTCTCCCCGACGTGGATTATCGCGGTTCTAACTTTCTGGTCCGGAACCTCTTCTATCTCCTCGACCCTGAGGCCGAGGCCCTCCCAGACCTTTATTGCCTCGTCGAGGTTCTTGACGGCGATACCAACGTGGTCTATCTTCTTTATCATATCTTCACCCCCAGGGCTTTTTCAAGAACTGTATCAGCGGCAGAGTACGGGTCGATTTCGCGCTTAACGACCCGCTCAATCAAAGACGAAACCTCCTCATCGTCGAGCCTCTCCTCAACGGCCCTCGCTATCCTTCCAGAGACGATGGTCTTGACCTCCTCCTCGGCGCGGAACTTCCTCTTCTCGGCCAGCCTGCCGCTCTCCTCGAGGGACTTCCTGTGGTCGTTTATCGCCTTCCAGAGGTCGCGTATGCCCCTCATCGTCGTCGCAACGGTCTCAATTATCGGCGGCCTCCAGCCCCTCTTTTCCCAGCGCTCCTTTTCGAGGTCGAGCATGAGGTTGAGCTCGAAGTAGGTGGCATCGGCCCCTTCCTTGTCGGCTTTGTTGATCACGAATACGTCCGCTATCTCCATGAGGCCGGCCTTGATCGCCTGTATGTCATCGCCCAGGCCGGGGACGGTGACGAGGACAACAGTGTCGGCCGTCTTCACGATGTCTATCTCTATCTGGCCGACTCCTACTGTCTCAACGAAGATCACGTCGCAACCATAGGCGTCGAGAACTTTGATGGCGTCGTTGGTGGCTTTCGCCAGTCCACCGAGTGAGCCGCGGGTGGCCATGCTCCTTATGAAAACGCCGGGGTCAGTTGAGTGCCTCTGCATCCTTATCCTATCGCCGAGCAGCGCTCCGCCCGTGAATGGCGAGGTTGGGTCGATGGCTATGACCCCAACGACCTTCCCTTCCTCGCGGACCACTTTGATGAGCTTGTCGAGAAGCGTCGATTTTCCTGCCCCTGGCGGCCCGGTTATTCCAACGATGTATGCGTTGCCGGTGTGGGGGTAGACCTTTGAGATTATCTCTCTGGCCTTCTCCTCGTCGTTCTCGACGAGGGTTATGAGCCTGGCTGCGGCGCGCTTGTCGCCGCGGAGCATGCGCTCTATGAGGTCGTCTATCATCGTCACCACTCGGACAAATTATCCAGAAAGAAATTATAAAGGTTGCTCAGCTCCCCCGGAACTTCTTGAGCTTTGGCACGTTCTCATCTATGAAGCGTATTATTGCCTCAATCGGGCTTCCCGGGCCGAAGACCTTGGCGACGCCCATCTTTTCAAGCTGCTCGGCGTCGTCGGGCGGGATTATTCCACCGGCTATGACGAGGACGTCCTCACCGACCTTGAGGCCCTTCTCCTCGAGGAGCTTGAGTATCTTCGGTATGAGAACCATGTGAGCGCCGGAGAGGATGCTTATTCCAAGGACGTCGACGTCCTCCTGAATCACGCTCTCAACTATCTGCTCCGGGGTCTGCCTTATGCCGGTGTAGATGACCTCAAAACCGGCGTCGCGCAGGGCCCTGGCAACGACCTTAGCGCCTCTGTCGTGACCATCAAGTCCCGGCTTTGCAACGAGAACCCTAACCTTGGAGCGCTCGACCATCTTCACCACCGCCCTCTTTTGGAGATGAAGATATTTAAATCTTTGTCAAAGTTCAAGGGTCGGCTTTACGTTGGATATTTTGTCCAGAAGCCTTTTTAATTCGGGAACCCTATTCCCCACCATGATGTTCCCGCACGACACGCACACGCACACGGTCTACTCCGACGGCACTGGCGCCATAGCGGACAACATAGCCGCCGCCGAGGAGAGGGGGCTGAAGGTTCTTGCAATAACCGACCACAGCCGCTACCTCGGGCCGAAGACCGTAAACCGCTACGTCCGCGAGGTGAGGCGCTGGGCGGAAGATTCGGAGGTCATGGTTCTGGTCGGAATAGAGGGCAACATAACCGGGAACGGCGTCGACGTTCCGGCTTTCATGGCCGAGAAGCTCGACTTCGTGATAGCGAGCGTCCACGAGTGGCTTGAAACGCCCGAGCAGTATCTGGAGCTCGTCAAAATCGCTCTGATGGACGAGGACGTTGACGTCATCGGCCACTTCGGGGCCAACTTTCCGTACATAGGCTTTCCCAGGGCGGAAGAGCTTGAGGAAATCCTCGAACTTGCCGAGGCGAACGGAAAGGCCTTCGAGATAAGCTCCCGCTACAAAGTCCCGGACGTCGAGTTCATCAGGGAGTGCGTACGACGTGGGATAAAGCTCACTTTCGCGAGCGACGCCCACACTCCCCGGAGCGTGGGAAACGTGGGCTGGAGTGAGAGGGCGTTCATAAAGGCGGGCGGAAAGAAGGAGGATCTACTTTTCGAGGAGTTTCTGTAATCACTGTAGGACCTTTCGAAACCTTTATAAACCAACATATCGAACGACATATCGGTGATACTATGGAACGTCCGCACTTCAAGGGGCACCTCAAACTGTTCATACTCAAGATACTGGCGGAGAGGCCCATGCACGGCTACGGCATAATGGCCGAGCTTGAGAGGACCTACGGTATTCCGCACCCCAGTCCGGGGACAGTTTACCCTATACTGACCTCTCTAAGGAAGGCCGGGCTCATTGAGACGGTCGGAGAGGGCAAGAGGGACAAGAGGCTTTACAGGGCCACGGAGAAGGGGAAGGAGTACCTGAGGGAGCATGAGGTGGAGCTCAGGGAAGGTGAGGAGCTCGCCTATAGGTTCAGGGAGTTCGCGAGGCTTGGCGGCAGGGAGCTGGCAGAGGTGATGAAGGAAGCCTTCAACTCTATTGACGACCTGACGGAGGCGCAGAAGAAAGCCCTCGCGAGGGAGTTTGGGGAGTTCACCAAGAGGGTGAGACTGATCCTCCTCGGCGAGATTGAGAGGGGTGAGGGAAGTGAGTGAATACGCCATAGAGGTGGAGAACCTCGTGAAGAAATACGGCGATTTCGAGGCCGTTAAGGGCATCTCTTTCAAAGTTAGGAGGGGAGAGATATTCGCTTTTCTCGGGCCGAACGGGGCTGGAAAAACCACAACGGTGCACGTGCTCACCACGCTCCTAAAGCCGACCTCTGGGAAAGTGTTTGTTGCCGGTCACGATGTTGTGGCAGAACCCAACGAGGTGAGGAGGAAGATAGGGATAGTCTTCCAGGACCCGAGCCTCGACAGGGAGCTGACGGCCTACGAGAACATGTACCTCCACGGCAGGATATACGGCCTGGGCGGGAATGAGCTGAGGGAGAAGATTGAGAAGCTCCTGAAGTTCGTTGAACTCTGGGACTTCAGGGACAGACAAGTCAAGACCTTCAGCGGAGGCATGAGGAGGAGGCTTGAGCTAGCGCGCTCCCTTCTCCACGAGCCAGAAGTTCTGTTCCTCGACGAGCCGACCGTAGGCCTCGACCCGCAGACGAGGGCCCACATATGGGACTACATAAGGGTCATGAAGGAGGAGCACAACATGACCATCTTCCTGACAACGCACTACATGGACGAGGCCGAGATGCTGGCGGACAGGATAGCGATAATGGACCACGGGAAAATAATAGCGGAGGGAACCGCTGAGGAGCTCAAGAAACTGATCGGCAACGACGTTGTTTACCTCAAACTCGAAGGTCCTGAAGAGATCAGGTGCCTTAAGGCGGACTTCATAAGGGGGTGCAAGCTCCTCCCCGATGGAAGGGTTGCGCTGGAGGTTGAGAACGCCGCCGAGGCACTGCCGAGGCTCTTTGAGCTCGCGAAGGAGAGGGGAGTGAAAATACTCGAGGTTACCTACCACAGGCCCACGCTTAACGACGTCTTCCTGCACCTGACGGGCAGGGAGATAAGGGACGAAGGTGGAGAGCAGAAGTTCCCTATGCCGTTTAAGAGGAGGTGAAGGAGATGAGGACGTTCACCACGATGATATACCGCGAGCTGAAGCGTTTTTCCCGTTCCCGCGCAAGGGTGGTCGGGAGCCTGATAAACCCGCTCATCTGGCTCATATTCTTCGGAATGGGCTGGAGCGGGGTGTTCAACAACCCAATGGCGAAGAGTGTCTTCGGCGGCGTTGATTACCTGACCTACCTCGTCCCCGGTGTCTTCGCAATGACCGTCTTCAACATGAGCTTCATGCAGGGCGTAACGCTCATATTGGACAAGCAGTTCGACTTCCTCAAGGAGATACTCGTGGCCCCGGCCAGCAGGGCGGAGGCGATACTAGGCAGGATAACAGGGGGTTCTCTAATGGCCCTGATACAGGGGACAATCCTGCTTGCCCTGAGCTTCGCGCTCGCCGACCTCAAATTGAGGGGCGTGCTTCCCGCCCTGGGGCTCGGCTTCCTCGTTGGAATTGCTATAGCGGGCATGGGAGTAGCTATAGCACTCAAAATGACCAGCATGGAAGGCTTCCAGATGGTGGTAGCGATGATAACGATGCCCATGACCTTCCTCAGCGGCGCAATATACCCCATAGAAGCTATGCCCGGCTGGATGAAGGCAATCGCCTACGTTAATCCCCTCACCTACGCCGTTGACGGGGCGAGACGCTACCTCGTGGGCGATGCCATAGCGAAGTTCTCGCCCGTGGTCGAGTGGGGCGTGCTGGCGCTCCTGGCGCTCGCCTTCTCGGCCCTCGCTGCGCTGGAGTTTGAAAAAGCCACCATTGACTGAGGAGGAACCCACAAAGCCCCGTGTGGCCTCGCTGGCATAGCGGCCCTCGAGTTCAGGAAGGCGACGATAGACTGAGGTTCCCTTTCTTTTTTGATTTGTCTTTGGGAGTGTTCTGGGTTATGGAAGCCACCATCGCTGACTGCCTCTACTCCCCCTTGATTTTATCCTTAAACCGTTCGTAGCTTATCCTGAACGCCTCAATAACCGGTAGCTTTTCGCCGGCGAAGAAGCTCAGCATCGCCCCGCCACCGGTGGAGACGTGGCTTATCCCGGTTATGTTGTGCTGGTAAATGCTCGCTATCGAATGTCCTCCCCCGACCACGCTGAAAGCCGGGCTTTCTCCTATCGCCCTGAAGACCCCCACTGTTCCAAGGGCGAACTCCTCCCTCTCAAAGACTCCCATCGGGCCGTTGGCGACTATTACCTTTGCCTTCATGAGGATGTCGCGGTACTTCTCGACCGTGCGGGAACCTATGTCGAGGATCGGGTAGCGGTCAAAGAGCCATTTCTCGCCGCTCAGGAGGTCAACCTCAACGCGCTCCCCATCTTTGTCCACGGCGAAATCTACCGGTGTTCTGACGTAGGGGTAGAAGTCATCGAGGATTTTCTCGGCCCAATCCACGAGCTCAAGGAGGTCCTTCTTTTCCATAAACTCGATGTTCGCATCGCCGAGGTTGAAGCCCTTGGCGAGCGTGAAGACTTGGCCAACGAGGCCACCGGTGAGAATGAGATCCGCCCTTCCATTCCTCAGGACGTTCTCCGCAACGCGGAGGGAATCATCAACCTTCGCCCCTCCAAGGACGTAGGCGCGGGGCCGCTCCTCTGTGTCGTACGCCCTCGCCAGCGCTTCAACTTCCTTCTCCATCAGGAAGCCCATTATCATCGGCTTTAAGCGGGCGAAACCGACAAGCGAGGGCTGGCTTCTGTGGGCGGCGGCGAAGGCATCGTTTACAACGTAGTCTATTAGCGGAGCAAGCTTCCTTACGAAGAACGTCTTCTCGCAGTCTTCAATCGGTTTGTATTTGACCTCCTCGGCCGCAAAGCGGAGGTTCTCCAGCATTAGAGCTTCACCGGGCTTCAGCTCCCTGATCCTCTCGCGGGCGTACCTCCCGAAGATGTCCTCGACGTATTCTACATCCTGACCGAGCAATTCGCTCAGAATCTCCGCGTGCTCCTCGGTGGTCGTGTAGTCCCCCTTGTAGGGCTTGCTCTGGTGTGTGCCGATGATGACCTTCGCCCCGTGTTCGAGGAGGTAGCTCACCGTCGGGAGAACCGCCCTGAACCTTGCGTCGCTGATTATCCTTCCATCCTTAACAGGGGAGTTAAGGTCGGCCCTCAGAAACACGGTTTTGTTGTGAAAGTTGAAGTCGGTGAGCCTGAACATTCCATCACCGTCTTGATGTTAAAACGGTGCAGTTAAAAGCTTATTTTGAACACCTTTGGTGATAAGTTGCCAGAGGGGAAAGAGATTTATAAAATGGGGGCGAAGAAACTTTGAGGGGATTTCACTTCCATGGGTGAGACTGATGCAGTGGACACCGGCTTTAATAAGACTGGCCTCGGACGAGACTCTGATTGAGAACGTCATTGAGTTACTGAAGAGAATGGGCTTCCGGGAGTACGAGCGAGTTTCAGGCAAAAAGGAGTGGGGCATAGATGTCGTTGCAATACGGGACGACCCGATAGCTGGAACCGAGAAGGTGGTTCTGGCTCTCCACTCCAAGGGTCTTGCCTCGTCGAAGGATGTCAACGTTTTTGCGGATCTCGTGGATAAGTACAAGGCAGACAAGGGGATAATAATCTCCCCCGTCGGCTTCACGAAAGACGCCAAGGTTCTCATATCCAGGGAGCACCGCGGCAGGATAGTGCCGTGGGACGGCGAGAAGCTGGCGTCGCTCTTCAACAACTACTCCCTCGAGCCCCCTGAGGATCTAATCGAGGCCCTTGAGTCTAAGGCTGATGAGGAGAAAGAGGAAAGCTCCCTAAAGGAGTTCGAGCTCGACGCACCGCTGCTCCATGAGTTCTCCCCAGAGGCGGTTCTCAAGAGAGTGGCCTCTGCGGCGGTATCCAAGTACCCGATAAAGTCCGACGAGGTGAAGCTCGATTCCGTTTCCGTCCTTCTCTCCAGTGCTTACATTTTCTCCTGGTCCGTTGAGAGGGACGATGGGACTGAGGAGAAGGACAAGGCGGTCGTCTTCTCCAAGGAGAGGATGGTTCTTCGGGCGATCCAGGACAAGGTTCTGAGCGTGCCGATAACGAAGGCCCTCCTCAACGATGGTTCCGTGATCCATGCCACGGAGAGGGAAATCGACGTTCCAATAAGCCCAAGCGAGGCGGTTTTCATACTCAAGGAAACCGCCTCGAAGGAGCTCGGCGTTCCTGAGGGGAGGATAAAAATACACGAGAGGAAGAAGGTGTACATCCCCAAAAAGGCTGAGTTGAGCCTCAGGGTCGGGGAAAACACTGCCCGGGCGGAAGTTGACCTTGAGAACGATGAAGTTAGGTTCGAGATAAGTCCACTTCCCGATGAGTACTTCGTCGAGAGAACCGCCGCTGCTGTGGAGGCTCAAACGGGCGAGGCTGTGGTGGATTATTCCCTCAAGCGTGCCGGAGGAAAGGTCAAGGTGTCCGGAAAGACCGAAAGGTTCTCCTTTGAGCTCTCCTTCAACGAGTACACCGGGAAGCTCCTCGGCATGGAGGCCCTCATGAGCGATGAGGCCCTCGACGAGCTCCTCATGAGTGCCTACCCGGAGGGACAAGTAGTCAACCTTGAGAAGGGCAAGAAGGTGGCCGTGGCAGACATACTCATTCCCGAAGGGATAGCAGTGATGCAGGTCGACCTGACGAGCGGGAAGCACAGGGAAGCTAGGAGGATTCCCTCACCGGAGACTGCCTTTGGGAACGCTAGGAAGGTGATAGAGGAGAACTTCCCGCTCAGGAATCTGGAACTTAGATCCTACCGCGTTCTGGAACACAAGTACCTTGAGCTTAACATGGAAAGCAGCGATGGAAAGGCCGCTGTCAAGGTGGATGGCCAGACCGGGGACATCCTGGACTACGTGGCAGAGGTAACACCTGAGAGGGCCAGGGAGCTGGCTTCCCAGAAGTACGCGGGCTTTGAGGTGACCGTCGCGGAGAGCGGTGAGACGGAGTACGTCCTTAAGGCAGAGAACGACAGACACGTCGTCACAATTAAGGTCAGCAGGGACGGGAAACTAATCGAGGAGGCCGACCGTGTTCTCAGGAGGGAGGTGGCGGAAGAGCTGGCCGAGCGGGCCGCAAAGGAGGTTGATGAAGAGGCAGTAGTCAAGAACCTGGCCCTCAACGAGAACTGGGAGGTTGAGTTCGCGGGCAGGACCAAGACGGGAAAGCTCGTCCTTCACAGGGCCACCGGCGAGGTCGTAGAGAAGGACGTCCGCTTCACGGAGATGGCTATAAAGGAGGCCTATCTCGCCCACGTGAAGGAGAAGCATGGCGAGGAGAACCCCGTTGTGGAGCGCATGACCCTCTACGAGGAGAAGGGCTACGTCCACATAAAGGTCGAGGGGAAAGAGAACCTGTACTACGCGAGGATAGACCTCAAAAGCGGGAAAGTTATAAGTGAGGACGTGGCTCCGACCAAGGGACTGACGGCGAAGCTGAAGCAGTTCCAGCTCGAGAACAAGTACAAATGAATGAAGGAATAAGAGAGAGGGACTAGGCCATAAGCATGCTCTCTATCATCCTTATGGCTTCCACTATCTTCTTTTCCGGCTTCTCTTCGTTCTTGGGTATCTCAAGGTTGATGACGAGCCTCTCCTCCTTGCCATCCTCGAAGTCGTAGACCTCCAGCTCTTCAACCTCAACGTCCTCGAAGATGCTCTCCAGCTCGGGACTGATTATCTTCTTGTCGTTGCCGTAGACCTCTACGCGGACGATGTCGTCTGTCGTTGAGGCGACCACAACGATGCTGTACGGGCCGACCTTCTTGATGAAGCGGAGGACACTTCCGTAGCCTTCCACCTCTTCCTTAAAGCCGAGCTGCTGCATGGTGCCCCTTATCGCCTCGGTCTTGCTCTTTATCCTGTTGAGAACCCTCTCGCGGAGCCTGTAGCTCTCGAGTAGGGCCTTCTTTATACCCTCACCGGCATTCTCAACGGTGCCTTCCCATATCCCGATGACCTTTATACCTGAAGAAGTCGGCTTGAGCTCTATCCTGATGGAATCAACATCAAAGTCTCGCAGGTCGTCTATTTTAAGCTCGCTCAGCGTGAGGATGTCAAACTCCATCCTCACCATACTGCCGAAGGCTTTGCCTTTGAACTTCACCTTCATCACCAGGGTGGGCTTATGGGGACGGTTTAAAAACTCTTCCCTCCCCAAACTAACGTGAGGTTAGCCGTACGGAGTATAAAATGGAAGAAAAGGGTCACTCCCTCCTCTTGAGGAGAACGGGGAGGAGAGCCAGGCCAACGAGTATTCCCGGGCCGCAGGTGCTTTCCGAGCTCTGGCTCGTGCTCTGGGAGCTACCGGTTGTGGTCGTGGTGGTGCCGCCGACCTCGTAGGTAGCCTCCGCGGTGTTGTCGTAGAAGTCTGTGGCTATGACCTTGATTGTGAACTCTGTGGCGTTGACGCCCGGAACCGTGGTGAGGTAGGTCGCCGAGACCGTGGACGGCTTCATTGAGAACGCCGGATACTCGGCGAGGACCTTTCCGTCGCTTACTATCTGAACCTTCATGTCCCTTATTCCAACGTTGTCGCTCGCGGAGATGTAGACCTTGAAGAGGCTTCCCGGCTTCGGCTTGCTCGGTGTGATGTAGCCCACCTTGACGTCCGGCGGCTTGGTGTCGGTCTCCTTAACCGCCGCTATCTGGCTTATCCCCTCCGGAACCGTGGCGTTTATGAGAACGTAATACGCCCCACCTATTTCCCTCTCACCGAGGACGGTGTAGGTTATGTTGGTGTGGTCCGGGTCTATCTTGGCACCCTCTGGTATCTGGAGAACAAGCGGCCCGCTGACGGTCTGATCAAGTTCATTCACGAACTTGATGGCCGTTCCGTCTTCACCATTCTGCCTGTAAACGATGAACTTCTGCGGGATCGGCAGTGAGCTTATACCCTCGTGGAGAACGTCCCCGGTGAGCGGGAACTCAACGGTGCCGTTGGAGTACACGTAGATGACCTGTGAGCCATACCAGCTTGGCACGGTGTAGCCCAGTTTCTTGTCCGTTTCGCTCGGCGGGTTGCTGGTCTTGTCCGGGGCGCCGGTGGTAGTTACCGTGTAGAACCAGTGCTCGTTACCGTTCTTGTCAACGTATAGAACCGGCTTGTCCTTGTGAATGTGTCCTGCAAGGACGAGCCTGATGTTGTACTTCTCAACCATCTGGAGGAAGTACCTCGCTATGTCGTCGTACTCGCCGTTCCTTCCCTCCCAGTCCCAGCTGACGAACTTGGTGAGGGCACTCCAGTCGCCGTCATCAAAGGCGGTGTAGCCCTTTATGGTTCCGCCCCACTTCCCATCGGGGGTGCTGTACCAGAACGGGTGGTGGACGAGGACGATGACGGTCTTGTTCGGGTGGGCCTTGAGGACGTCCTCCATCCACTGGAGCTGCTCCATCTCCGGGTGCCTCTCCTCGCCGCGGCTGTCGAGGCCGATTATGAGGAAGTCACCGATGACCTCGTAGAAATACCTGGGGTTCACGTACTTGGTGTAGTAGGTCGGTGGATGGTCGTGGTTGCCCTTTATGCTTATGAAGGGCGTTCCTGCGGCAGTCCCCATGAGAATGCCGTGATCAAACATCCTGTAGCCTTCCTGGTCGCCACTGGTGTCCACGTCGTCACCGGTGCTGACTATCACGTTGACGACGCCCTGGCCCTGGAGGCCGGTCATGGCGTAGTAGGTCATGGCACTCACGTGGGCGGTGTAGCTGTGCATCGCGTACGGGTGGTCGCAGTACTTCAGTATCTCCGGGAGGCTCTTCTGGAAGTAGTCCCCACAGACGAAGCCTATCTTAGCACCGCTGGTGACGTGGATGTCGCTGAGGTGGGCTATCCTGAGGAGCTTGGGGTTCTCCTTCACCACCCAGACGCCGTTGGGTATCGCTACCTCGCCCTCGTCGCTCTTGACGACGAGGAAGTAAACGTCCGGAACGGCGTCCTCTGGTATCTTGGCCTTCAGGACACCGTTATCCGTTCCAATGATCTCCAGATCGTAGGGACCGTGGAGTATCGAAACTATCTGGAGTGACTGTATCGAGACCCCCTCGGCGGGACGTATTTCAACAATTTCTCCTGGACTTCCTATCACGGGGGCACCGGGCAGCGGCTGGAGGAGGATTTCACCGGGTGCTGGAGATGCTGAAGCTGCTGAAACTGTGCTGACTGGTATTGCTACTACTGCGAGAAGGGCCATTAAAAGGGCCAGAAGCTTTTTGCCCTGCATGGTATCACCGTCCTATGTCGGCCAGAACGGGTTATAAGTTTTCCCTCGGCCTGGGAAATGGGAGCATTACTTTGTTCTCTTGAAAGCCTCGCTCTTTAGGGCGAGGGAGGAGGTCAGTCAAAAGTGCCCATGGCAATTTCTAACATTCTCTCGGCTGTTTCCGAGCCGCCTCCAAACTTTTTGTACATGTCATAGTCGCGGACGACCTCCAGGTAAAGCCTCTCCGCCTCTTCCCTCTTCCCGTTCCTCACCGCCACGAGGAGTCTCGTCAGGTTCACCGCCATCTCGAGGAGGTAGTTGTCGGCGCGGCTTACCGGCCTTGGGGGCTGGTTCCCCCTAATCTCTCCTTCCGGAACGAGAGAGCACTTAAGAACTACCGTTGAACCAAGTTCATCCTCATGATGCTCCTCTCCGAACTCAACACGCCCGTAAACGCCCGGAAGCCCCTTTATCCACCTGTGTCCGTCCTTCTCCTCAAACTCCAGAGTAATCTCAAGGTTGAGGGCGAGCCTCACCAGAAGCTCCACGTCGTTGGTTATTTGTATCGATGCTAGGGGGCGCCTTTTTATCTCAACCGCACTCTTACCGCCGAAGAGCTTGAAGAAGAGCGAGTGTCCCCTCCTAACAACCCCAACGGGGGTTACGTTCGACTCTGTTACCAGAAGAACCTCGTAGACCTGGCCCTCGTTGAGGAGTTCCAGCAGTTCCATGGGACCACCTAAAGGGAATAGAAAAGGGGGATTTAAAGATGCTGCTTCGGGAGGACTATGATGTCGTCCCTCTCCACGTAGAAGGTCACCGGCTGGGTCGGCCTGAGGCCGGCAACGTCCCTGTCGCTGATGGTCCTTGCTATGATCCTCGTGTCGCCGAAGAGGCCGACGACCTCTATGAAGAACCCGTAGTACTCGACGAGGTCAACCGTTCCGGTGAACGAGACCGCGTTTTCAACGGGTTTGAGCTTTATCCTCTCCGGCCTTATGACGACAACCACGTCATCGCTCTTCTCCGTGTAGTGGAGGCCGTCCAGCCTTATACCCTCGAACTCGACGGTGACGCGATCCCCGTTCCTCTCGACGACCTTCGCTGGAATGACGTTGGTCTTGCCCATGAAGCTGGCAACGAACTCAGTCTTGGGCGTCTCGTATATTTCCTTCGGGGTCCCTACCTGCTCGACGGTTCCGACGTTCATGACGGCTATCCTGTCGCTTATGGCCATTGCCTCCTCCTGGTCGTGGGTGACGTAGATGACGGTGATTCCGAGCTCCCTCTGTATTCTCCTTATTTCCGAGCGCATCTCAAGCCTTAGCTTGGCGTCGAGGTTGCTCAGCGGCTCGTCGAGGAGGAGAACTTTCGGCTCAACGACGAGGGCCCTGGCTATTGCCACACGCTGCTGCTGACCACCGCTCAGCTGGGTCGGGTAGCGGTCCTCAAACCCCTGGAGCTTGACCAGCTCAAGGGCCCACTTGACCCTCTTCTCTATCTCGGCCTTCGGGACCTTCCTCAGCTTCAGGCCGTAGGCGACGTTGTCGAAGACCGTCATGTGGGGCCAGAGGGCGTAGTTCTGGAAGACGAGCACTGCGCCGCGCTTGCTGGACGGGAGGTATGTGACCTCCTCGTCGCCGAAGTAGATGGTTCCGCTGTCAGGGAAGTCGAGGCCCGCTATTATCCTCAGCGTTGTTGACTTTCCGCACCCGCTCGGGCCGAGCAGGGTGAAGAGCTCACCAGCCTTGATGTGGAGGTTTATTCCCTTGAGGGCAACGGTTTCTCCAAAGGTTTTGACTATGTTCTCGAGCTTGACATCAACCATTCCAACCACCTCATGTGAGACCTATGAAGGAGTACCTCTGCTTGGTTATCACGTTCGCAAGGACTATGGCGATTATCTGAACCGTCATAAGGAAGACACCGAGCGCAGCGGCGAGGTTGGCGCTTCCAACGGCGCTCGTCATCAGCTCGACCATCCTGGCGGTTATCGGGTAGTAGTCAGGGTTGATTGAACCCAAGGTGATGCCGACGCTGGTCTCGCTCATACAGTAGACGAAGCTGAGCATGGCTCCACCGAGGAGGTTCAGGAGTATCAGCGGTATCAGGATTCCAGTGAGGGCCTTCCACCTGCTCGCACCGAGGTTAAGTGCCGCCTCCTCGAGCGAGACGTGAACCTGCTGGATTCCCGCTGAGATGGAGCGCGCCGCGAAGGGCAGACGCCTTATGGAGTATGCCAGCACGAGCACCATCGCGGGGTTGAAGCCGAGCAGGTTGGTCGGGTCGAGGGGAGTGTTCGGGAAGACCTTGGCGAAGAAGAAGAAATAGCCCATCGCTATGACGATACCGGGAACGGCTATCGGAATCGTGGCTAGGCTATCGAGGACCGGGCCGAGCTGGCTCTTCTTGAACCTGCTGGAGGCGTAGGAAGCCGTGAGGGACAGCAGAATGATGACCACAATGGCCACGGTCGAGTACATGACGCTGTTCATGATGACACGCTCGATGTCCGGCTGGGTGATTATGCTCATTATGTGCTGGGTCGTGAAGCCATCTGGCCAGGTTCCGGACCAGCTCTCGCTGAATGCCAGCAGGACGACACCGACCTGTGGGAATATTGACAGGAGGAGCAACGGGAGGACGACGAGGTAAATGAGAGCCGCCTGCCAGCCCTTGGGCTTCGCAACCCTCGGCTTCCACCTTCCTCCCTTGCTGAGCATGGCGTACTGCCTCATGCTAACGTACTTCCTTATTCCAAGGAACATCAGAATCGCTATGGTGAGCATGATGATTGCCAGGGCCGCGAGCTGCGGGCTTCCAACGTTGAAGCCGCTGGTGAATGCGCTGTAGATCTGGAAGGACATGAGCTTCCTGGCGAGCGGGTTGCCCTGGAAGACGATGGGGGCGGCCAGGTCTTCAAGGCTGAATATTCCAACGAGAGTAGCCCCCGCCGCTATTCCGGGGAGGGCAAGCGGGAACGTGACCGTCCTGAAGAGGTGGAAGCCGCCGCTCCCAAGGTTCTCGGCCTGCTCCTCAAGCGTCGGATCAATGTTGATGAAGCTCGCGTAGGCGTTGAGGTAAACGATGGGGTAGTATGTCAGGGACTGGGCGACTATGACGCCGACGAGGCCGTCTATGACGATTCTGTGCGGGAATAGGTGCAGGAGGTCATAGAAGAGCCAGTTGATGATGCCGTCCGGAAGGAACATCTTCTTGACGATGAAGACGTTAACGAAGGGCGTGACGAGAAGCGGCACGAAGAGGAGTATCCTGACGATGTTCTTACCCGGGAAGTCGTAGCGGGCCATCACGAAGGCGAACACCGTTCCGAGGATGGTGGTCAGTATCATGACGCTGATCGACACTATTATCGAGTTGAGTATGACCCCAAAGTCAACGCCCTGGACGTAGTATATCTTCTCCCCGCTGGGCATCGTGATAAGCCTGTAGAACTCGCCGGTCGGCCGGCTTATGTAGTAGTCAGACTTCAGAATGTTGCTGAACCAGTGCAGTGAGATATGGCCGTTGTAGACGAAGGCTATTGTCAGCATCGCCAGCACTGGTATTATTAGAAACGCTATCAGATACAGGAGGGGGAACAGGAACGACGTCGTCACGACGGGGTCAAATATAGGTGTTCCGAAGAGTCTCTCGCTCCACTTGCTAACCTTCATTGAGCATCAACCTCCGCTCCGATTCAGACCGTACACGTCACTCTGAGTTGGTCGAGCCGGGGTCTATTTAAATATTTCCAAAAATTTGTTGATTCGCACACAGTGAAAAAGTGCAAGAAAATTGAAGAAATGTGCAGGAAATTATCAAAGGTTTCAGCCGGTTATGGCCTTGAGGTCTTGGAGTACCTTGTCGTACTTGTCGCTAGCGGCCTGGCGCCACTCCTGAACGAGCTGGTCCTGGAAGTTCCTGTCCTTCATGATCCTTTCGTTTATGCTCTTGGCGTAGTCTTCGGTCAAGGTGACGGTCTTGCCGGTGTCAGGGTCCTTGAACTCTATCGGAGCGGTGAGCTCGTCCTTGAGCTGGTTGAACTGCTCCTCACTTATCTTTCCATCCTTGTAGGCCTGGACTATGGCAACCCATGCGTCGTGGAGCTTCTGATTCGGGTCGACGAGGGTGGCCTTGAAGTAGTACTGGAGCGCGTTGATAGTCTCGAGGGCGCGCTTGTCGTCGAAGGGTATTCCCTCGGCGTGTATGGCGTCCTCGTAGGCCTTCTTGAGGGCAGGCCTCGCCTCACCGTAGGTCTCGCCAACGTGCTCGCCCTTGAAGACTACGTCAGCGTACTCCTTGGTAACCTTCATATCAAAGACCTGCGGGTTGATGGGGAGCCTGTTGATGTCTGGGCTCATCCAGATGGTCTGGCCCTCAGTGAGCACCCAGTATATGAAGGCCTGCGCCGCCTCTGGGTGCTGGGCCTTGGCGAGAAGCGCTATCGGGTCACCGTTTATGATGCTCTCCCCCTTCGGGACGACGTAGAGACAGTCGGGGTTCTGCTGCATCGCGGTGTAACCGTAGAAGTCTATGGTGTTTCCAGCCGCTATCTCACCGTTTATGACTGCATCCCTAACCGCGTCACTCTGCATGTATATCTTGGAGTTGGCCGCTATAAGGGTCATGATGCGCCATCCCTGATCCCAGCCAAAGGCCTGGAGGATGATCTGGTATATCCTCGTGTTGGAGGTGCTCCTCGTCGGGTCGGCCAGACCGTACTGGGGCGGGTTGAGAGCCCACTGCTCGCTGGCTATGTCCTCCCACTTCTGGGGTATCGGGAGGTTCCACTCGGCGAGCTTCTTCTTGTTGACCGTGAATCCAAAGGACGAGAGCGCCGCCGCTATCCAGTAGACCTTGTCGCCGTCCTTCCTTATCATGGGCATTCCCGCAAGCTCTGTCGGTAGCGGGTTGCCTATGAGCTTGAGAACCCTCTCGTCAGTTATTGGGGCAAGGTGGCCGGCTTTGTAGAGGTCGTCGAAGAGGGTCGGGCCTCCACCCCAGCCGACGTCCGCTCCTTTCTCGATGTAGCTTGGCCAGAGGCTCTCAGGAACCTTGATGAACTTGATGTCTTCGATGTTGTACTCCTTTGCTATGTCGCTCTGGAGGAAGAGCTGCTTTGCCATATACTGGATGGTTGCGTCATGTCTCGTGACGACGACGAGGGTTATGCCACTCGTTTCGTCGCCGCCACCGCTACTGACGCAACCACTGGCCACGACGCTGAGGGCAAGCAGGAGAATAACCCCAATTGACGCGAGCTTCTTCATGTTTATCACCCGGTTATGCCAATCGAGGAAAGTTCGAGAAACTCAATAAAAAATTAATGGTTCAACGGGCAAAGAAAGAAGGAAGAAGAATCACTCCCTCTTCCTGTAGAGGGCGAGTGGTATGAGGGCGAGACCGACGAGAGCGGCCGGACCGCAGGTGCTTCCGCTGCCCTCGCTACCCTCTTCCTCACCAAGGCTCTGCTGGGTGCTCACGGCCCAGTGGATGAAGTTGGTGACGAAGGTCGGCCCGTCGAGCTTGACCTCACTGTACTCCGGGGCCCACATGGGTTCATAGCCACCGTAGGGAGTCTCACCGCTGACGATGAGGACGTTCTTCTTGTCCGGGAAGACCTGAACGGCCAGAAGCGGGAACTTCCCAGTATCACCTACAGTGTAAGCGTTGGCAGCCGGGTCGCTGTTCTCGACGATCTGCCCGTTCTCGCTGCTGGTGACGATAACGTAAACGTTCTCAAGGCCGGCGTTCGGCTGGATGGTCTGCCAGTTGCCGCTGTCGTCAACGTAAGCTACGACGCCAGGCCCGTGGAAGAGGACCTTTCCGCCGTTCTGGAGGTCCTTGGTGATGTCCTCCTTGTTGGGGGTCTTGTCGTCCGGGTTGACGATTCCAACGACACGGTAGCCGGCTCCAGCGTTGCTCTGGGAGTCCTCGACTGAACACTGGTCGAGCCTGAGGTTAACACCGAGGGCGTCGAGAACAGCATTAACGTTGTCTATTGTCTGGACGCCGCTTCCGTAGTCGCTGTCACCGGCGATCCAGAGGATTCTGTTGCCGTCGTCCCACCACTGCTTGAGGGCGTTGATCTCGTCAGGTGTAAAGGCCTGGGCCGGCTGGCCTATGATGAGGAAGTCAATGTCCTTTATGGCATCGTAGGTGATCTGCTCGCCAACCTGCTGGATTCCGAGGGTGTCGGCCTTGTCGGCCGGGCCGATGTAAGCCCAAGTAACATCGCTGATGGTCTTTATCATTCCGTCCGCTACAACGTTACCATCCTTGTCCGTCAGAACTGTCAATCCCTTGTCGTTCTCGCCGTGGGCGAGGTCAACTCCTATGGTGGTGGCACTTGCCGCCGCAAAACCAAAAACACCAAAGAGTACAAACACCGCAAGTATTATTGCAGCCTTCTTCATGGTATCACCGGCCTATTTAAGAATTAGGAAGTTATAAATCTTATGAATGGGAAGTTTTTCGCCTCTGTTAAACTTTTGGCCATTCTGAGGGAACCCCACCTTGGGGCAAAATCCTTAAAGGCTTGCACCGTTTCGCCACTAGGTGGTGAGTATGGACATTGAGAGCAGGATAGAACTCATAAAGAAGAAGCCCACGGAGGAACTCCTTACGGAAGAGAACCTCAGGCATCTCCTCGAAGTCGGAATCCCGATGCAGCACTACATCGGCTTCGAAATAAGCGGTTACATTCACCTCGGAACCGGTCTCATGGCGGGAGCGAAGATAGCCGACCTCCAGAAGGCTGGCGTTAAAACGAGGATTTTCCTGGCCGACTGGCACAGCTGGATCAACGACAAGCTCGGTGGAGATTTGGACGTCATCCAGAAGGTTGCACTAACCTACTTCAAGGAGGGCATGAAGCAGAGCATAAAGGTCATGGGCGGCGACCCTGACAAGGTGGAGTTCGTTTTAGCGAGCGAGATACTTGAGAAGGGCGACTACTGGCAGACCGTCATAGATATCTCCAAGAACGTTACCCTGGCAAGAATGATGCGCTCCATCACGATTATGGGAAGGCAGATGGGCGAAGCGATAGACTTCGCCAAGCTCATCTACCCGGCCATGCAGGTGGCGGACATATTCTACCAGGGCGTTACCATTGCCCACGCCGGAATGGACCAGAGGAAGGCCCACGTTATAGCGATTGAAGTGGCTCAGAAGCTCAAGTACCACGCCCTCGAGTGGAACGGCGAGAAGCTCAAACCGGTGGCTTTACACCACCACCTCCTCCTCGGCCTGCAGGAGCCGCCGGTCTGGCCGATCGAGAGCGAGGAGCAGTTCAAAGAGCTCAAGACCCAGATGAAGATGAGCAAGAGCAAGCCCTACTCCGCTGTGTTTATCCACGACACTCCGGAGGAGATAAGGCAGAAGCTCAGGAAGGCATTCTGCCCGGCAAAGGAGGTCAACTACAACCCGGTCCTCGACTGGGCCGAGCACATAATCTTCCGCGAGGAGCCGACAGAGTTCACCATCCACAGGCCGGCCAAGTTCGGTGGAGATATCACCTACACCACCTTCGAGGAGCTCAAGAGGGACTTCGCGGAAGGAAAGCTCCACCCGCTCGACCTCAAGAACGCGGTTGCGGAATACCTCATTGAGTTGCTCAAGCCGATCAGGGACTACTTTGAGAGGCACCCGGAGCCGCTTGAGCTGATGAACCAGGTGAAGATAACCCGCTGATTTCGTTTTTCTTCCCATTTCCCAATCCGGTGAAGGCCATGCCTGGAGTGGACGAGAAAGACAGGGAGATACTGCGTATTCTGCGGAAGGAAGGCAGGATTACCCTAACGGAGCTGGGCAAGAGGGTGAACCTCTCCCCGGCGAGCGTTAAAAACCGGGTTGAGAAGCTTGAAAAGCTCGGTGCCATCAGGGGCTACTCCGCCGTTGTAAACCCCACATTCCTTGGGGAGTACGTCTCGGTCTTCCTTGAGCTTAAGCTGGCGATAGACGACCACACGGTCGACCCCATACTGAGAAAGGTAGCCGGGATGGAGAACGTCGAGGCAGTCTATAGGAGAAGCGGCGAGAGGCAGATACTGGTGAAGGCCCACTTCCAGGATACCGACGAGGTCAAGGCCTTCGCCGGAAAGTTAAAGCGCCTCTTCGGCAGGAACCTGGAACGGGTTGAGGCCACGCTCGTCATAGATACGTTCAAAGAATCCTGGATCGATCTGGAAAGAAAAACCCGCTGATCCATGAATTAGTAATGATTTACAGGGGCGGTGAGAATGCTCTTCGTTGTGAGACCTGGCAGGAAAAAGAACGAGCTTGAGGCCTTTTTCATCGAGAACGAGCCCGAGAAGCTGGCTCAAATGAGGAATCTAAAAGCTGATGCGATTTACCGCTTCATAATGCGCGAGGGAAGGCTCTTCAAGGTCCTTGAGGGGAGCCAGTACAGGAACCCAAAGGAGATGGAGAAACTATTAAGACAGGCCAGAATAGTCCTCGTGAACGCCGACGAGTGGGAGGACTACTTTAAGAGACGCCTTCAGAACAAGCGCGTTGAGAGGGCCGAACTCTGTCGCCTCTGCCTCATGGAGGGAAGGATAACCGTTCTCACCGAGGGGAACCGCGTTAAGTATCACAACGAGTACATCTGCGAGCGCTGCGCCGAGGACGAGCTTAAGAGGGAGCTTCGCTTCCGCTTCAAGAGCGTGGCAATGTTCGATCAGGCGAAGAAGCTCCTTGAGCGCTTCCGCGATCTGGACAAGGTCCTCTACGCCTTCGACCCGCGCTTTGACCCGACGAGGCATCCTGAAGTAACCAAGTGGGACGAGCTGAAGGCGAAGCACGTGAAGGTGGATAAAGTCAAAGTCGATGAGCTTCCCGTTCCAGAGAAGTTCAAATCCGTCCTAAAGGCAGAGGGCGTAAACGAACTCCTCCCGGTTCAGAGCTTGGCCGTTAAGAACGGCCTCCTTGAAGGCGAGAACCTCCTCGTTGTTTCGGCAACGGCGAGCGGAAAGACGCTGATAGGCGAGCTTGCTGGAGTTCCAAAGGCTATGAAAGGCCAGAAGATGCTCTTCCTCGTTCCGCTCGTTGCCCTTGCAAACCAGAAGTACGAGGACTTCAAGAGGAGGTATTCCAAACTCGGCCTCCGTGTTGCCATCCGCGTTGGAATGAGCAGGATTAAGACCAAAGACGAGCTCGTTGTTGTCGACACGGGCATAGACGCCGACATCATAGTGGGAACCTACGAAGGGATTGACTATCTCCTCAGGGCTGGAAGAAAAATTGGCAACGTCGGGACTATAGTCATAGACGAGATCCACACGTTGGACGATGAGGAGAGGGGATCCCGTTTAGACGGCCTCATCGCAAGGCTGAGAAAGCTCTATCCCAAGGCCCAGTTCATAGGTTTAAGCGCAACCGTTGGGAATCCGGAGGAACTGGCCAAGGAACTCGGGTTAAAACTGGTCCTCTACGACGAGAGGCCCGTTGACCTTGAGAGGCACATCATCATAGCGAGAAACGAGGGCGAGAAGTGGCGGCATATAGCGAACCTCTGTAAAGCTGAGGCAAACAGGAAGTCTAAACAGGGTTATAAAGGGCAGACGATAGTCTTCACCTTCTCAAGGAAGAGGACGCATGAGCTTGCCGCTTACCTCACGAGCAAGGGACTGAGGGCGAAGCCCTATCACTCCGGCCTGCCTTACAAGCAGAGAAAGCTCACCGAGATGGAGTTTCTGGCTCAGATGCTCGACGTTGTTGTTACCACCGCGGCCCTCGGGGCTGGAGTGGACTTTCCGGCTTCCCAGGTGATCTTTGAGAGCCTCGCGATGGGCAACAAGTGGCTAAGCGTGAGGGAGTTCCACCAGATGCTCGGCCGTGCTGGGAGGCCGCTCTACCACGAGAAGGGGAGGGTCTACCTCATAGTCGAGCCAGGGAGAAAGTACTCGGCCCAGATGGAAGGCAGTGAAGATGAAGTTGCCTTCAAGCTCTTGACTGCACCGATAGAGCCTGTCGTAGTCGAATGGAGCGACGAGCTCGAGCAGGACAACGTTCTGGCCCACTCGTGCGTCTTCAACAGGCTCGACGTCATTGAAGAAGTCCAGTCAAGGTGCCTCGGGGCGAACCAGAGCGCGGAGAAGGTCCTGGAGAAGCTGGAGGAGTTCGACTTCGTCCGGCTTAATGGTTCTCTCGTTGAGGTCACCCACTACGGAAGGGCCGTGAGCATGAGCTTTTTGCTGCCGAAGGAAGCCACATTCATCCGCGAGAACCTTGGCGAGAAACCGGCCCAGTGGATAGCGGTAAAACTGCTCCCCTTCGAGAACCTCTACCTGAGCAGCGTCCTCCAGAGGGAGCTTGAGAGCGCAGTTAGGGGCCGCCTCAGCGCCAACGTCTTCTCCCCGAGCTTCGCCTCCATCCTGGACGAGCTCGACAAGGTGATTCCGGAGCTGAGTCCAAACGCCGCCGAGAGACTCTTCACGCTCTACCAGGAGTTCTTCATGTGCCCAGAGGATGACTGCACCGACTACGCGATGGAGCGGGTAAGCAACATGATAATCGAGCTGAGGAGGAGCGGGAAACATCCCACTCAAATAGCCGAGCACTTCAGGAAGGTCTACGGGCTGATAGTCTATCCCGGCGACGTCTTCACGTGGCTCGATGGTATAGTAAGGAAGCTTGAGGCAATAGAGAGAATAGCGAGGGTCTTCCGCGTTAGGGATGCTGAGGAAGAGGCGAAGATCCTGAAGAGGGAGATTGAGGAGGGCAGGACGATACGAAGGGAAGGTGGAGAAAGAAGGAACCATCCGGGACATCAGGATCTGAGGAATCAGAGGGGTCAGAGTCTGCAGAACTGGAAAGGAAAGGGGCGAAAAAACTGGGAAAAGCGAAGGGACGTGTGAGGTTGAGCATCAGCCCGGAATTTGCAGTACGAGCTGCGCCGGGTCCCTTATCGCCGGGCCGAGGCCGAGGATGTATATCGCGAGGTACCAGAAGCGCCTCTCCTCCTCTTCCGGCACCAGGTATTTCAGGCCGTAGTAGACAACCACCAGTATGATGGTTATCCAGGGGTAGTAGAAGTAGGCCCCGAAGTGGTTGACGAGTATGTTCTCCAGCCAGTGAACCTCGCGGTAGCCGTAGAATTGTATGGCCACGACCGTCGAGCCCATGTCGTAGAAGTGGGCCAGGACGGCGTAGAGGTAGAGCTTATCGAAGGGCCTCCACCTGTAGAACGCCAGAATCACGGCCCAGCTAACGGCCGTGTGAACCAGTGTCAGCTCGTAGGGTTCCCAGTTCTTTGCGTGGGTTACGAGGAGGTAGTTTGCCCATAGGGCAAGGATCGTGCCCCATGCTATCGTTACCTTGGGATAGCTCTTGAGTTTGGCGTCCAGTGCTATCGCGGGCACGATGAGGAAGAAGGCCGTAAAGAACACACCTGGGGTGAGAATCAAGGGGTTCTTCGGCAGGACTCCGCCGTCCACAAGCGCCCTAACCGTTGCTCCAAAGACCACCATCGGGGTTACCGCCCAGAAGAGCCTCTCATCGACGGGTATCTTCAGCGGCTTGATTATGTAACGATAGCTGTAGATCACACCAAGTCCCAAGAGGAACGCGTAGACGAACGTGTTCACCGGATTGTAGCCGCTCCTCGTGAACATCGGCTCCCAGAAGTAAGTGTGGAAGAACCACCATATTTCATGCCACACCGATTCCAGCATCTTTACACCCACCGAGAGTTGAAGGGTTGGCTTAAAACCCTTTTGGG
Organism: Thermococcus pacificus; assembly: GCF_002214485.1. Taxonomy (NCBI): domain Archaea; kingdom Methanobacteriati; phylum Methanobacteriota; class Thermococci; order Thermococcales; family Thermococcaceae; genus Thermococcus; species Thermococcus pacificus. The sequence continues at coordinate 1,633,758 of NZ_CP015102.1, read as the reverse complement.
GGCGGGAACACCTTTCTAAGGGCTCCACCCGAAACGCTAATTAAACCCCTCCGCCTACTGAAACCGAGGTGATGTTATGGTTGGAGCCATGCATGGGGCCGCCCTTTTTGCTGCCATGGGTGTCATGGGGGTGCTCTCATTCCTGATCGCACTGTTCATAGCGGCCATATTCCTCTCGCTCGCGGGCAAGCTCGTCGGCATTGAGAAGGCATCGATCGGAAGGTCCATGATAGCCATACTCGGCGGCGGAATACTCGGCGGGATCGTGACGCTCCTTGTTGCCCTAGTGTTCGCGCCCCTGGCGCCGCTCCTGGGTTTCCTCGCCAACCTGTGGGTCATAAAGACAGTCTTCGAAACCGGCTGGCTCAGGGCTTTCCTGGCATGGCTGCTCTCCGCGGTGATGGCGGCCGTTATAATGATGCTCCTGGCGGCCTTCGGCCTCTTCACCATAGGGGCCCTCTCGGCCCTCTGACCCTTCTTTTTTGTGGCAGACCTAGGAAAATTATAAATACATCTTGAACCAAAATTCCCCGATGGCCATGTTCTTTAAACCGGCCGAGCTCGAACCGCGGGAGGTCAAGCCCTTCGATGCCTTTCCCCTGGCGTTTGCCGAGGGAAGCCTATCCGGGATTGTCTCCACCGACGAGCTTGCCGAGACGGTTTTTCTGCACCACCTCATAGCTTCATCCCTTGAAAACGGCCCCGTCTACCACGTGGGCCCCGGCAGCTCCCTTTCGCTCAAGTCCCTCAGGAACCTGGTCGAAGACCTCTCCAACCTCTACGCGGGCAACGTCTATTCTGTGGACGAGCTGCTTGAGGCACTTAAAATCGTTGATGACGGCTCTCTCGTCATCGTCTCCCGCTTCCCGGCACTTCTGAACCGCTCCGCGGAGAAGCTCGTGGAGATAAGGAGGCTGGTCGATAAGAAGGGCATCACCCTTGTTCTCGGCCACTCCACGATGGAGCTCAACGAGCTTGACCTGCCCGGAGAGTTCCGCCGCCTCTACGACCTTCCGGAGCTCTTTGAAGCACTCCTCGTTCTGAGGACGAGCTCCTACCGCGGCCACTACAGGATGAACCTGACGGTTCTCCGCGCGCCCGCCGAACACGTGGCGAGCGTCGGCGACCACTCGATACCGATAGACTCGCTGGTGAGGCCGTTTCTCTGAGCTCAGGAGTATATCCTCACGTGCCCTATCCCGAGGCCGTACCTCACGTAGATGGTCAGGGCGAAGAGGGCCAGGATGAGAACCACCGCGGCGTAGTCCTTCCTCCCCATCCTGATGTCGTAGAGGAACGTCCTCTTCTCAGATGCCCCGAGGGCCCTGCTCTCGAGGGCTATGCTCAGCTCGTGGGCGGTCTTGAGGGAAGCAACGAGGAGCGGTATTAGAACCGCCGTCATCTTCCTGGCCCTCACTATGAAGTTGCCCTTCTCAACCTCCCAGCCGCGGCTCCTCTGGGCGTCCATTATGTTCCTGGAGAGGATGTATAGGGTCGGGATGTAGCGGAGGGCTATCGATATCGTCAGCCCGAACTCATAGGGCATGCCCAGCCTGACGAAGCCGAGGATCAGATCCCTCTGGCTCGTCGTCATCAGCAGCAGGAACGTGATGAGGGCAAAGGTGAGCAGCCTCATGGCGAACGAAACTCCGAAGAGGAGCCCCATAAGCCTCGGCCGGTAAATAAACGGCCACACAACTATCGTTATGATGACTATCGGCAGGAGGGGCTTCAGGAGCCTGAGCTGCTCACCTATCCCCACTTTTCCGAGGAACCTTCCGATGACGAGGAAGACGAAGAACAGCGGTATCAGTATCTTGGGGTCGTTGTAGAGCATTATCGCGGCTATCCCAGCAGCGGTTCCGATTATCTTGACCCTTGGGTCAAGGGAGTGGAGGAGCGAGTCCCTCTCCGAGTAGAACAGGTATATCATCTCTCACCACCCACGAGAACCTCTACCAGCTCCGGGACGCTTTTCACAAAGCCCACCCCAACTTTCTCGCTTATCCTGAGCAACTCGGGCTTCTCAAGCCCGTAATCATGAAGCTCAAGTGAGAAGAACTCCTCGACCGGCCCGTCAAAGGCCTTCTCTCCCCTGTGGAGCAGAACTACCCTCTCGGCAAGCTCCAGGACGAGCTCCATATCGTGGGTTATCAGGAGGATGCCGTGCCCTTCCGAGTGGAGCTTCCGTATGGCCTCGACGACGCTCGCCGAGCTCCTTCCGTCCAGCCCCGTGGTTGGCTCGTCGAGGATCAGGTACTTCGGCCTCATCGCCAGGACGCAGGCTATAGCGAGCCTCTGCTTCTCGCCACCGCTCAGTGAATACGGCGTCCTCTCCTCGTAGCCCTCGAGGTTGACGGCCCTCAAAGCCCACCTCACGCGCTCCTCAATCTCGCCCTCGCTTAACCCGAGGTTCCTCGGGCCAAAGGCCACTTCCCTAAAGACGCTCTCCTCGAAGAACATGTGCTCCGGGTTCTGGAAGACGTAGCCGACCAGCCTGCTAAGCTCTGCAACCGTGTGCTCCCTCGTGTCGAGCCCATCTACCTCCACCGTTCCTTTCGTCGGCTTAAGCAGACCGTTCAGGTGCTTCGCAAACGTGGTCTTCCCGCTCCCGTTCTGGCCGACTAGGGCGACTATCTCGCTCCCCATCTCAAAGTCAACGCCCTTCAGCGCTTCTCTGCCATTCTCGTAGACGTGCCAGAGGTTTTTAACCCGGATCATCGAACCTCACTCCAGGCTCACGCTTAAAAGCCTTCCTTTGACGGTGGGAAACAGGGTCTTCCCCACCTCCAGGAGGGATGGAGCTCGACCCAGCTCCAGTGAGAGTGAAGTTGCTCCCTCAGGCACCTCGTTCGAGACGTTGATCCCTGCCCCCACGACGGCAAGGCGGACCTCACCGAGCTCCCCCATGACCTCGACCAGCACCCCTGCGATTTTCTTCCCGTCAACATAGACCCCGTTATCCTCGATGTACCCATCGACCCCGTATCGCCGCAGGGAGTCAAGGATTGAATCGAGGGTTTCATCAAGCAGGACGTCAGCCCTGGAGAGGGGCAGGGCAGGTTTCAGTATTACCGAGAAGTAAAGACCTCCCTTTTCGGAACGCCAGCGCCTTCCCCGCCTGCCCCTGCCCCGTGTCTGCCTCTCCGCTATTACAAATGTCCCTGCAGGTTCCTCGGCTTCGGCGAGTTTCCATGCAATATCCATTGTTGAAGTTGTTTCCAAAAGGTAGTAAGCCCGAACATCCAGCTCCCAGGGATAGGGCTTTTCAGGGCTGGAAACAAGCGAGTACCCCTTTCGAGAGGCCCTTATTTCGTAGCCAAGAGAGATAAGCTCTCTGATGTTCTTCCAGACAGCTACCCTCGATACGCCGAGGCTCTCGGCCAGGAATTCTCCAGAAACGCATTCCTTCTCCCTGAGTTCCCTCAGGATTGCCCTTTTTATCCTGCTGTCGCGCACCAACCCCCTCATCGAAATTTCGTTAACCAAACTATTTTAAAACTTAACGTTACTCCCCCCCGGGTGGTGACATGAACGCGAGGGACGTTGCTTTTGCTGGTCTCTTCGCCGCGCTAACGGCCGTTGGCGCTCAAATAGCGGTTCCCATTGGGCCTGTGCCCTTCACCCTCCAGGTTCTCCTGGTGTTGCTGAGCGGTCTTGTCCTCGGCTCAAGGCTCGGCCTCGTGAGTCAGCTGGTCTACTTGGTGGCGGGTGCGGTCGGTTTTCCAGTCTTCGCGGAGTTCTCGGGCGGCTTTGCCCACATCTATGGCCCGACCGGGGGCTACCTGCTCGCGTTCCCCATAGCGGCGTTTCTGGCAGGCTACATCACCGAGAAAACAGGTGAAAGCGTCTGGGGCATGACCGCTGGCTCGCTGTTCGGTGTGGTGGTAATCTACGCCCTCGGCTGGCTCCGCCTGTGCCTCTTCATGGCCGGCGACTTTGGAAAAGCGTTCAAACTCGGCGTGCTTCCCTTCGTGCCGTTTGACGTCCTGAAGGCAGGCATAGCCGTTGGGGTTGCAAAAACAGTGAGAAAAATGGTGGAAGTGGCGTGAGGGCCAGAGGCCCCAGGAGTTTCTATTTTTTAGAATCAACACTCTGCACACTTTTGGGGCAGAAACCGGCCGCCCTGCGGCGGCCATCAGACTGAAGATCACCGGCAGATTTACACTCTAACAGAGTCCTTAAGTGCCTGCTCTGCAAAGCGGACGTCGAGAGAGCTTTTGACCCTGAAGAAGCTCAGCGTCACCTTGGGGTTCCTCTTGGAGAGCTCCTCTATGGAAACCGACTCGTAGTCGAGGAACTCGGTTATCTTGCTCATGCTCCGGTGTCCCTCGGCTAAAGCCGCCTCTATTGCGTCCGTCAGCGCGTCAGGCTCGTAGACCGCGTGAGTTACCTCCGCCGTCCCATCCTTCCAGACGGGTATCAGCGCCTCCGGTTCGTTCTCGTAGAAGAGGCCAATCAGGTAGTTCACGAGGAACGGCATCACAAGGGGCATGTTGCCCTCAACGAGGAAGAAGGGCTCATCTGGGAGAGCCTTAAGGAGGGCCTCCATCTTGCTCCTCGCCGAGACGGGAACTGGGTTCGAGACGTGGAGGGAGTAAGTCTTCAGCTTGTCCTTTCTGACGATGGTGAAGACCTCGTCAATCCTCTTGCTCATCAAAAGTCTTTTCTCGGTGAGCTTCACTACCGGCTCGTCGTTGATTGGGATTGTGTAGTTCTCCCATCTCTTCTCTGGAAACGCCATGACCACTGCCCGCATGAGGACGGGGTCTCCATTCGTCCTTAAAAACCTTTTTTAACGTGGTTGTCATATATCCAGAATTTCCTCGAAAACTTAAACTTTATCTTGTCTTTCCATGGAATAATGGTCTAAATGATACAAGATTGGTGAGCACCCAGCATTTTGACGACGTTTTACACCCTTCTTCGCCAGTTCCCTGCGATGAAGGAGAATTGACGAGGCCATCATAGTTGGAGGCTAGGCATGAGGTTCTTAGGTTAGCGTTAACCTTTTATTATTCTCCACAAGATTAAACGAGGTGGTACAATGCTCCCGGAGCTCGTTATGGGCTTTATCTTCACCATTGTGTGGGCCCTGTCCTACGTCCTCGTTTTGAAGCAGAGAAGCGTTGCAAGGGCCCTACTTGGCGTCCTCGTACTCTTTGGGGCTATTGTTCTCTTCACCCCTTACCGTTTCCAAGGGAACCTCCTTGGATGGTTCATTGGCATCTCCGCGGGCTTCTTTGTAGGCCTCCAACTCGTCCAGAAGTATGGCCCCGAAAAGCCAACGGACGAGAGCGCTATAGCCGTTTTCCTCCTCGGCCCGCTGATTTTTGCCCTTCTTTTGATCCTCGTTCTTCTGTTCTGAGCGAAATTTTTATATACCTTATGTTACTAAAATATCCTGGCAAAAACACGGAGGTGATGGCCATGGCGGAGATGATAATCCCCTACCCGCAGCTCCAGAAGATACTGGAGAGGACGTGTGAGCTCGCGGTAATCAAGCCACGCGCCGAGGAAATGATGGACATCGTCGAGAAGAAGCTCGCCGACCTCTTTGAGGTTGCCTATGAGAACGCCATGGCCGAGGGGAGCGAGACGATAAAGCTCAGGCACATACCCATTACCAAGGGCTTCAAAAACAGCATGAACCTCTTCAGGGCAGTCATAGAGGACGAGAAGGTCCAGATGGAGCCCATCAGAAAGTTCGTCCTCAAGAAGATACCCGGCGACATACCGCTCGAGGAGGAGGTCGTAAACGAGCTTCCCACCATAGCCGGAACCCTCTTCGTGCTCGTCGGTAGGGTCATCAAGGCCCTCCACCCGGAGATCAAGAACGTTTATCCTGAGCACATTGAAGAGGCTGAGAAGGTGCTGGATTACACGCTTTGATGCCCTTTCTCTTTTAAGTTTCCTAGTGGTCTAATGGGGTTTCTTCTGGGAAACTGATATGGACGCCCACGTCTTGGTTATGTCTTCATCTTATAGGGGTTTTGGAAGAAGCCAGAGAAAGCCGTTTTTCGGTCTCAGGCCTTCAGCCTTTTGATGACATAGTTATGTCTTATTTAAAATAGACGGGTTGCAGAACCCCGATTACGGGTAAAAGGGAAACCCGAGAAGATCAAGTTAAAAAGTTGAAGCGGTGGTGGTGCTCAGCCTCCTGAGAAGAAGGTGAGTTTTTTTGCTTTTTTGATTTGTCAAACCCAAACCCGGAAAGTTATCCGTAACGGGCTCCGGATTCTAAGGAGTTCTCCCTTAAAACAGATAATTATAAATGTTCCGAACTCCTATAAACTAAATGAGGTGAACTCAATGAAAAATGGAGAGGTTTTTCCACCCGTTACGGGCTCACTGATGTCCTACAAGGAGGCAGTGGTATGAGTCAAATGAAAGCGCGCGTCCCCACGATCGTCCTGGTGTTTTTGCTCGTTTTTTCGGCAGTGCTGGTTCAGGCACCGGGCATTAAAGCGGACAGCTTCAACTACTGGGCGAAGAGTTACGAGGGAACTGATGCCATCAACGACGTTAAAGTCCTCTCGGACGGGAGCATCATCGCAGTGGGTTACACTTCCAGCTTCGGTCCAGGTGGTAATGATGCCCTCGTGATAAAGTTAAACCCTGACGGAAGCATAGCATGGGCAAGAACATATAGATGCGATATTTATGATAGGGCTACCGCGGTTGCGGTAGCGGATAACGGGGACATTATTGTGGCCGGATGGACTGAAAGCTTCGGCGCTGGTTATGATGATGCTTGGGTTCTTAGGCTTGACGCTAATGGTAACATAAAATGGCAGAAGACTTACGGTGGGAGAGATCATGACGATGCTCGCGCGGTTGCCATAGCGGATAACGGGGACATTATCGTGGCTGGCCGCACTTGGAGCTTCGGCGCTGGTAGAGCGGACGTTTGGGTTCTTAGGCTTGATGAGAATGGAAACGTTAAATGGCAGAAGACTTACGGAGGAAGCGGAAGAGATGGGTTCTGGGGTGTTAATCTTGCCATAGCTGATAACGGGGACATTATAGTGGCCAGCTCTACTGAAAGCTTTGGCACTGAAACTCCACATTACTCAAACGTTTGGGTTCTGAGACTTGACGCTAATGGTAATATCAAATGGCAGAAGACCTATGGAGGACGCAGTAATGACCATGCTCACGCGGTTGCCATAGCGGATAATGGAGACATTATCGTGGCCAGCTATACTTACAGTTTCGGCGCTGGTGAAGGGGATTTTTGGGTTCTTAGGCTTGACACTAATGGTAACGTAAAATGGCAGAAAACTTACGGAGGAGAAAATGAGGATGTGGCTTACGCGGTTGCGTTAGCGGATAACGGGGACATTATAGTGGCCGGCTCTACTGTAAGCGTTGGTGGTTGGGTTCTCAGGCTTGACGAGAATGGGGACATAAAATGGCAGAAGGCTTACCGCAGTGACCCTCACGCGGTTGCTCTCGCTCCCACTGGAGATATTATAGTAGCCGGGGGTGCGTTGGTTCTCCGGCTTCCGCCGGATGGTGACCTGCCCGGCTTCTCCGGGGATACGAACGCGAAAATAACCATCCCCAATCCCGGGGTGATGGACTCTCAAGCCGAAATCGTAAACTCCAGCGTAACCCCCCAGGACTCGCAAGCTTATTCTAATCCCGTGGAGCTGACGGTTAGAACCTTTTACGGGTCGGCAACACTCACAATCAACTCAACCCCGTCCGGGGCTGAAGTTTACATCGATGGAGAATACAAGGGGACTACCCCATTAGCTGTACAACTCTATTCGGGCACTCATACGATAAAACTCACCAAGCAGGATTATGAGAACTACACGACGACAATAACCCTCATCCCAGGAGAGAGCAAAGTCCTAAATATCACGCTAACTCCGACCTTCGGTTTCCTAACGGTTTACTCTGACCCAAGTGGTGCTAAAGTCTACGTTGATGGTTCTTACATTGGGGACACTCCCATTGAAAACTACAAGCTCTCGACAGGAGAACACACCATAAAGCTCGTCAAGGAAAACTATGCGGATTACGTGAGGGAAATAACAATAGAACTGGGGAAAACGACGAAAATTGAGGCAACCCTAACCTCAAACACAAAGCACACGACAACTAATACACACCAAGGCACAGGTGGTATCTGCGGCCCGGCCGCTATAATAGGCCTTTCAGTGATTCCCGTTCTCTTGAGGAGGAAAAGGTGAGTTTTTCTTTTTTTCTTTTTGATTCATAGAACTCTTAATGCTTATCCCAAACCCACCGATGAGAAAACGGCCTTAAGACTCATCAATGGTATTACCAAGGAATTAAAACACGCATCTTTGCATTGGAAGTACGGTTGAATATAATGAAACCCTAAGCTAGATGGTGGCCCTTGTGAGAATCGGGTCTTGGTCGCTTAAGCCATGCCTTGAGAGGCTCCAAAACCTTGAGGCCGAGCTCAGAGCCCTCAAGGAAGACAACATTAAGGGAGCACTTTAAGTTTCTGTTCACCCCGAAATGTGGAAGTTGAAGCGTTCAGCTAGGACCCCCTTGATGACGTCGCTCCTCTCAACGATCTCCGCGGCCCTCCAGATTGAGTTTTATGTAATCTTTCCGTCCTCCACCTCAGCGGCTGGCCTTCCCGAAGAGCCTGACGGTTCCTTCGTCATAGGTCAGCAGACAGCTCAAAATCTTGATAAGGGTGGTTTTCCCGGCACCGTTGGGCCCGATTACTCCTAAGATAACTCCTTCGGGGACGGAAAATGAAACGGAGTCGAGGGCCCTCAGCTTCCCGTAGTACTTGGTCAGGTTTTCGACTTCGATGACATTCATACCTAGGAACTTTCGGGGGCGAAAAAATAAAAGATTTTGGGCTTACTTAAGCCACCTCTCCATCCACCCGGCAATAAGCTCAAGCCTTCTCACACGGTGCTTCGGCTTTCCGCCCCTGCTTAAGTCGTGGTTCTCGCCCGGGAAGAGCGCCAGCTCTACTGTCTTGCCGAGGTACTTCAAGGCCGTGAAGAACTGAAGGGCCTCCGGAAGCCAGCAGCGGTAGTCTTCCATCGAGTGGATTATGAGGAGCGGCGTCTCCACGTTCGGCGCGTACTTCAGCGGGCTCTTCTCCCAGTAGCCCTCTGTGTTGCTCCACGGGTCGCCGCCTATCTGGTCGGGAGCGAAGTAGTAGCCTATGTCCGTCGTCCCAAAGAAGCTCGTCCAGTTGGAGATGGAGCGCTGGGTTACCGCGGCCTTAAAGCGGTTCGTGTGGCCCACTATCCAGTTCGTCATGAAGCCGCCGTATGAACCCCCGGTGACACCTATCCTCTCCGGGTCAATGAAGTCGAAGCGCTTTAGGGCCTCATCAACGACCTCCATCAGGTCCTGATAATCCCTCTCCCCGTAGTGCCCCCTTATGTCGGCGAACTCTTCTCCATAACCGTCGCTTCCCCTTGGATTGGAGAATATCACAACGAAGCCCTTGGCAGTCAAGACGTGGAACTCGTGCATGAAGGAGTAGCCGTAAGCTGTTTTAGGCCCGCCGTGGATTTCAAGAACCGCGGGATACTTCTTGCCCGGCTCGAAGCCAAGGGGCCTCATAACCCACGCGTCTATCTCAGCGCCATCGCTGGCCTTAACCTTAAAGTGTTCGGGCTGTGAGAGGTTGTAATCCTTAATCCAGCCGTTGAAGTCTGTAACGCGCTTCTCCTTCCCGTCCCTCATGACGTAAAGCTCCGTTGGAGTTACCGCGTCCTGGGCGGTGAAGGCTATGTAGTCGCCTATGGCAAAGCTCTCGACGCTCCTATCGCCGCCGACAACGCGCTCGATCTTCCCGTCGAGGTTTACCCTGAAGAGGTTCGCCCTCGGGCCGTCGGTGGCGACGTAGTAAACCCAGCCGTCCTTAAAGACGAGCTCTGCCCTCTGGCTTCCCCTAACGTCGCAGTTGAGCGAGTTGTAAGCGGAGCGGTCGAGGTTTTTCGTGAGCTTCCTCATCTCGCCGGTCTGGGGGTCGTAGTGGTAGATGTGCGTGTTGGTCGGGATTCCCCTTTCCCTCGTGTTAGCCTTGAGGATAAAGGTTCCGTCGTCGAGCGGGATGAAGTCGCTCACACTCCACTTTCCGGGCGTTAGGCGCTTTGCCTTCCTCCCCTCAAGGACGTAGAGGTCGCTGACCATCGGCTTCCTCTCGCGGTCCTCTTGGGCGGTAAAGTAGAACCTGCCGTTGTGGAAGCGGATCTGGCTTACGTCGAGGTTCTTTGGCGTCAGGCGCTTCTTCCGTCCGGTTTCGACGTCCACCAGATAGACAACGCTCCTCCTTCCATAGACCCAGCCAACGCCGTTGAACCAGAAGGGTATCTCCTTGATGACGTGGACGTCATCCTTCGGCTTCTTCTCGACGTCTATTGGCGTCACAACGGCTATGCTCTTACCGTCCTCCGTGAAGCGGAGATTTCTTATCCCGTACTTGAACTTCGCTAAGAGCCTCGCCTCGCCTCCGTCAGTGGGAATAACGTAAAGCTCGGCCTCCTTGCTCTCCTTGTCGCGCTTGGAGGTGAAGGCCACGAGCTTTCCGTCCGGTGAAAAGCGCGGGTTTCCATCTTTTTTGCCAGAGGTGAAGGGCTTGACCTTCCTGCCGTCGTAGAGGTAGAGCCTTGAGAAGTAGTCGTCTTTCTCAACACTTATCTCCGTCACCTGGAAGACGAGTTTCCTCTTGAAGGCGTCGATGTTTCCTACGAGCTTGAACTTTCCGAGGTCTTTCTCGGTTAGGCCTTTCGCCATTTAGAATCACCGGATTAATTCGGTCTTTTTCGTATAAAAGCTTAGCGTTTCGATGGTTGTCTCACAAGTCTTTGCAATCTCGAAAGGTATTTAAGGACATTAACTATGGTTGTGGTGATGAAACTCTCGAGAATAAAACTCCTCACGGGACTCTTAGTAGCTTTGATTCTCGTGCTTTCCGCCTCTACAATTCAATGGATAGCGTACGAAAACGCCCGGACAAAGGCTAGCGCGCTCCCTTGCAACCTCTCGCCGGCACCTTACCGGCTGGAGGTCGAGTCCTTCCTCCCCCCGGAAGAGCTGCTTGATAGGGCGGTCGGTCACCGCTACAACGATGGGGAACTTGAGATTCTGGTTCCGGAAAAGATTGGAAGTATGGACCCCAGTTACAAACACCTCACCTGGCTCCTCTCATGGAAACTAAACGACTCCGTATCATCTCTCCGGGATTTTCTTGACAACGGCAGCGACGAGGAAGTGCAAATGGCGTTTCAGGTTGTTAAGAGATACTACCTCATGCTCAGGCTTGAGAAAGAATACTGCCGGAAGAACCTGACTGCGGTGGTTTTCCGGCCCTCGCCTCCCCTGAAATGGCTCCTGTCCATGAAATCCTCCGCTGGAAAACTCGCCGGATCGCCGGACTTTAGCGCGTCACTCCTTGCCCTTTCAGTGGCATTTCTAATCTCGGCGCTCTTCTGGCTCTGGCTCTTTTTGGTCTCGAAGCTTTCGCTTAGGGGGCATCTTCGGGTGATGGTGGCTTTTGTTCTCCTGATACTCTTCTTTGGTTCGATGATTTTCGCGTTGAACAGCTTGCTGTCAAGTGGAATGGACGATGGGAAATCACCCAGTTCACAGGAGTGCGACGTCTGGCACACTATGGACTGCTACTCGCTTCTGTTCAATGAGGCGTTTGACCATATGGACAGTGCCGCCACCTGCGAAACCCTGGATTATCTCAGGGACAGGCTCGACGCCCAGGAGATGGGGCGGTTGGAAGAGGCCCTTGGAGTAGCGTACCCCTGAGCTACCTTTTTAAATCCCTCCTCTCCCTTTTACCAGGGAGGTGACGGCCGTGACCGTCAAGGTCCGCTTTGATAAGGACGTGAGAGAGTACGCCAAAGGCGAGAAGGTTAAGGACGAGGTACTCAAGCTCACCGAGACCGCCCTTGCTCAAGCACTTGAGAAGTTCCACAGGAGAATGATAGTTATTGAAGGCGACACCGAAAGGAAGGCCGAACTGGCTGGAATTTTGGCCGGGGCCTCGGCTAGGGTTTTGAGTGAGGTTCTCGACGAGCTTATGAAGAAACGCCTGAGAGATGAAAGCGAGAGCGCGATAGAGGTTCTCTACGCCACCGATGCTCTGGGTGAGGACACCTTCGGTAGAAAGCGCTACGAAGCTTTCAGAAAGCACTTCGACGTCTTAGCGGGTTCGGAGGCTAATGTCCAGGCGGTTACCTTTAAACACACCCGCGACATACTCGGAAGGACTTACGACCTTCTAATTCTGGACATGAGCTACGACTACTCTCCTAACGACCTCGGTAGGATTATTGAAACGGTTAGGGGCGGCGGGCTGATATTCATCCTCGCTCACCCATTCAAGAAGTGGAAGGACATGTGGACGGGCTTCCACAAGAGCCTGGTAACCCCTCCCTACACTATAGACGACGTGAAGAAGCGCTTCAACAGGAGGCTCATCCGTAAGTTCACCGAGTACGGCGAGATCTACATAATCACCGAGAACGGCAAGATACGGAAGAAGCCGAAGCGCTCAAAGAGCCAAGCGAAGATAAAGGGCAGGAAAGGTGTTCCAATCCCGGAGGAAACCCTCTTTCCCAGAGAACTCTACGAGATGGCCCTCACGGAAGGGCAGGTTGAAGTTCTCAAAGCCTTTGAAGACCTTGTTGAGAACGAGGGCATGCTCGTTCTGACGGCCGACAGGGGAAGGGGTAAGAGCGTTTCCGTCGGAATAGCGGCTGTTGGCCTGGCCCTCGCTCTGAAAAAGCGCACGCGCATAGTTGTAACCGCCCCCGAGCCTGAGAACGTCCAATCGCTTTTCCGCTTCGCAAAGAGGGCTTTGGAGAGGCTCGGCTTCAAGCCCTACGTTGTGGAAGAAAAGGGCCTTATAAAAGAGCTCTACGCGAGGAAGATAGGCCTGCGTTATTATCCGCCGGCCGAAGGCTACAAGAAGAGCGCCGACCTTTACATACTCGACGAGGCGGCGGGAATCCACGTGCCGATACTCCACAAGTACCTTAACAAGCCCCGCGTCGTTTACTCCTCAACTGTGCACGGCTATGAGGGAGCAGGCAGGGGCTTCTCGGTCAAGTTCCTCAAGAAGGCCCGCGAGAAGCGCGAGTTTAGGGAGCTTCACATGGACGAGCCGATTAGATACGCCGACCACGATCCCATTGAGAAGTGGCTCTTTGATGTCCTCCTCCTCGATGCGGAACCTGTTGAGCTCACAGAGGAGGACTACGAGCTGATAAAGAGAAAGGAGGTCTACTTCGAGGAGCCTGACCTCGACGACTGGTTCGAGCACGACAGGGAAGACCTGAGACACTTCGTTGGAATCTACATCCTGGCGCACTACCGCAACAGGCCGAGCGACGTAGCGCTTTTGGCAGACGCGCCCCACCACGAGGCGAGGGTTTTGAGGCTCAAGAACGGCAAGATAGTTACCGCCGTGCAGATAGCGAAAGAGGGCAACATCCCCAAGAACGTCATAGAGAAGATGGCCAAGGGCTACAAGCCGCGCGGAAACATAATCCCGGACATGATGGTCAAGCACCACATGCTGAAGGAGTTCGCCAAGCTCAAGGGCTACCGCATCGTGAGGATAGCTACGCACCCGGACGCAATGGACATGGGCCTTGGAAGCAAGGCGCTTGAGCTCCTTGAGAAGGAAGCTCGCGAGAAGGGCCTCGACTGGATAGGTTCCGGCTTTGGTGCCAGCGAGGAGCTTGCTCGCTTCTGGGTGAAGAACGGCTTCGCTGTTGTTCACCTCAGCCCAGCGAGAAACCCGGTCAGCGGCGAGTTCACCGCGATAGTCCTCAAGCCGATAAGCGAGAAGGCGAAGAAGCTCATAAAGCAGGCCAACGACGAGTTCAGGATTAGACTTACAGAGTGGTTGGGCGACACACACCGCGAGCTTGAGCCGGAAATCGCGCGCTGGCTCTTTGAGACGCCATTTGGAGAGGCCGTTGAATACCCCGTCCACCTGACGGATGTCCAGAAGAAGCGCCTCGATGCCTTCACAGGCAAGGTTCTCACCTACGACACCGTCGTCGACGCGGTAAAGCCGGTAGTCAAGCTCTACTTCCTCGACGGCTGGATGAAGCCCTACCTCGATGAGAGGCAGATAAAGCTGCTGATTTACAGGGTTCTGCAGGCCCACAGCTGGGAGGAAACGGCGAAGCTCATAGACAGGACAGAGATGTTTACCATGATTGAGGTCAGGGACATAATCAGGGGCCTCTGGTACTACTACAAGCGGCTTCTCTAAGGGGTTTTCGTCCTGTATCTTTTCTCCACGATTTTTATCACGCCGTAGTCCAACAATGCCAGCGGAGTATAAACCGCCAGGAACATTACCATGAATTCCGCGGTGTTCTCAGGGTGAAGCCCGAAGCGCAGGACGGCGAAAGCGGAAGCAAACGTGTTAAGGAAGACGAGTCCGATGTAAAGCTTAAATGCGTGCTTCTTCAACCTTTTGAGGGTTTTGCTTAGGAGGTCCGCGGCGCTTATACCGGCCACAGCCCCAGTTAGTCCTCCGTCGCTAACGCCGCCGGTGAACGGATAAACAATCAAAACCGCCAAGATCGCTGTGAGCAGGGCGATTAGCAGGCCCGTCAGCTTCCCCTTCCAGGAATTTTCCTCCCGGGTGTACACCCAAGCTCTGGACACGGCCGTTCACCCATAAGAGGGTCCTGTACCTTTTGCAGGTGGTTGGTATTTTGTTATTACTCGGTTTAAAATTTTCTGCATCCTGGGGAATCAACCTTTTTATAGGATTACCCCGTAGGTAGTGTGGTGTCACACCGATTCCTTTCAACAATCCCAACGGTGATTCCCTATGGCGGGCAGCAACTGGGAGCGTATAATTTCGATGACGAAGGACGGAATGAGGAGTATTGGGATGATGCGACGCAAAATAAGCAGAGGAAAGAGGATAGCGCTTCTCATAGACGGCCCCAACATCCTCCGCAAGGAGTTCGGAATAAAGCTCGAGGACATAGTCGAGGCCCTTGAGGGGCTGGGTGATCTGAGGGTTGCGAAGGTCATACTCAACCAGTACGCGCCGCAGGGCCTCATAGAGGCCGTCTCAAACCAGGGATTTGACGTTATCGTTGTCTCGGGTGAGACAGGCGTTAAGCTCGCCGTCGAGGCTATGCGCGAGATATACAACCCAAACATCGACGCGATAGCTCTTGCCACGCGAAACGCGGAGTTCCTCCCGGTAATCCTGAAGGCAAAGGAGAAGGGCAAGGAGACCATAGTCCTTGGTGTAGAACCCGGGTTCTCCGCGGCTCTAAAGCACGCCGCGGACTACACGATAATCTTGAACCCAGAGGGGGATGAGAAATGAAGGAGACGCTCTTCAAGGTTCTCCGCAGGGGCGGCAGGGAGGTCAGTGAGGAACCTGTGAAATCTGTGAAGGGGAAGAGCATCGGGCTCATCATAGACGGTCCGAACATTCTCCGCAAGGAGTTCGGAATAAAGCTCGAAGACATCATAGAGGTCCTTGAGAGAATAGGGAAGATACGCGTCGCCAAGGTAGTCCTCAACCAGTACGCGCCACAAGGGCTCATTGAGGCGGTGGTGAACCAGGGGCTCGAGCCGATAATTGTGGCCGGCGACACCGACGTCAGGATAGCGATAGAGGCGATGGAGCTCATATACAACTCCGACGTGGAGGTCATAGCCCTCGCCACGCGCGACGCCGACTTCCTCCCGATAATCAACGAGGCCAAGAGGAAGGGCAAGGAGACCATAGTCATAGGCGTCGAGCCGGGCTTCTCCGTGGCGCTCCAGAACGCTGCAGATTACGTCATTAAGATGGAAGGAAAGGGCGAAGAGAGAGAATGACTTTTAAACCTCTCTCCCATTCCCGCCCCAGTGGGATAAGGTGATAGTCGACCTAATCCTCTTCATCGTTGGACTCGTCCTGCTCATCAAGGGGAGCGACTTCTTTGTTGAGGCCGCTTCTGGGGAGCAAATCTTTTTAATCGCATGTATTACAGCATTATTGAAGCTCAAAACCGACTAATTGGAGGGTGATGACATGAGAAAGCTCACCACCGTAATGCTCGTGTTCCTTCTCATGGGGCCGCTTGGAGCTATAAAACCGGTCACGGCCGAGGAGACACTGACTGTCTACTCTTATGACAGCATCGAGTGGTGGATGAAGGAGATAATCCCCCTGTTCGAGGAGAAGTACGGAGTCAAGGTAAACCTTGTCCTCATAGGAGATGCCGGCCAAGTTCTCAACAGGCTCATCCTTGAGAAGGACAACCCACAGGCCGACGTTGTCGTCGGGATAGACAACAGCTACCTGGCGAAGGCGATACACGCGGGCGTTCTGGAGCCCTACAGGCCGACCAACGCGGACGTTATCCCCGACTGGATAGTTGAGAAGTTCGATCCGACCTTCCACCTCACGCCCTACGACTACGGCTACATAGCCATCAACTATCGCAAGGACATGGTTCAGAACCCGCCCAAGAGCCTTGAGGATCTTACCAAACCCGAGTGGAAAGGCAAGCTGATAATCGAGGACCCACGCACCAGTTCTCCAGGGATGGCCTTCCTCCTCTGGACGATAGCTGTCTACGGCGACGACTGGCTGGAGTACTGGCAGAAGCTCAAGGAGAACGACGTCCAGATCGTCAAGGGCTGGAGCGAGGCCTGGGGGGCCTTCAGCGAGGGGGAGTACCCACTTGTACTGAGCTACGCGACCTCCCCGGCAGCCACAGTTTACTACGAGAACAATACCAACGTCGGCGCGGTTGCCTTCGAGGAGGGCAACTACCTCCAGATTGAGGGCGCTGGAGTGGTCAAAGGCGCCAGGCATCCCGAGCTGGCCAAGAAGTTCATCGAGTTCCTCATAAGCGAGGAGGCCCAGGAGAAGCTCCCTCTCAACCAGTGGATGTACCCCGTGAACAAGAACGTCCAGATCCCTGACGTCTTCAAGTACGCGGTCGAGGTGGACAAGCCTGTTACCGTCGACCCCAAAGACATAGAGGAGAACTACGACACCTGGCTCAAGCAGTGGACTGCACTTATGGTCGAGGGTAAGAGTCCGGACGAGATACTTGGGAAGACGAGCACCATCACAGAATCCGAGGGCAATGGTGGAATCTGCGGACCGGGAATCATCGTCGGTCTCGCCCTCCTGCCGGTTCTGCTCAGAAGGAGGAAGTGATTCAATGTCTCCTCTTTTTGTATTTTAAATAATGAAGAGTTATTTTCACAGTGAAACACTGCAAAACCCGCAAGTGAAAGAGCAAACCCTCCTTAAAATCGAGAATTTCCAAAAACGACATGCGAACTTTGATGAAGCTTTGCGAAGGCAAAGTTTCTGTGGCGGGCCCGGCGGGATTCGAACCCGCGACCTCCGGCTTAGAAGGCCGGCGCCCTATCCTGCTAGGCTACGGGCCCTCGGGCTAAAGCTCTCAGGAAGAGTCTTATAAAAGTTGTGGTGGGGGCAGGCTCACGGGTAGAGCCTGCTTGGCGTCCTCGGGAAGAGGGTCGCCCACCTCACGTGGTCAAGCTTGAGAACCCATGCTACGAGCCTTTCCAAGCCGAGACCGAAGCCACTGTGCGGGACTGAACCGTACTTCCTGAGGTCGAGGTACCACTCGTAGTCCTCCGGTTTCATGCCCTCCTCAAGGATTCTCTGCACGAGCTTGTCGTAGCTGTCCTCACGCTGGCTTCCGCCGATGATTTCGCCGTATCCCTCTGGCGCGAGCATGTCTGCGGCGAGGACTTTTCTCGGGTCGCTGGGGTCTTCCTTCATGTAGAAGGCCTTGATATGCTTGGGATAACCGTAGACGAAGAACGGGGCCTCAAACTCCTGGGTGAGGATCCTCTCCTCGTCGGCTCCCATGTCCTCGCCCCACTCTATCTGGACGCCCTTGCTCTGGAGTATGTCGATGGCTTCATCGTAGCTTATCCTCGGGAACGGCGGGACAGCGTTCTTGAGAGTTTTGATGTCGTCCTTGCGGTAGAGCTCGATCTCCTTCTTCCTGAGTTCAAGCGTCCTCTGCACCATGTAACTTACCAGCTCTTCCTCGACCTTCATGATGTCCCAGAGGTCCATCCAGGCGGCCTCAAGCTCCAAGTGCCAGAACTCTGTCAAATGTCTCCTCGTCCTGCTCTTCTCTGCCCTAAAGCTCGGCGTGAGAGACCAGACCTTCTCAAGGCCGAAGATTGCCGCCTCAAGGTAGAGCTGGGCTGACTGGCTTAGGTAAGCGGTCTTGTCGAAGTACTTGAGCTTGAAGAGGGTCGCGCCGCCTTCGACCGCTCCAGTAACCAGTATCGGCGGGAAGACCTCGTACCAGCCGTCCTGGGTCAGCCACTCTCTGGCGGCCTGCATCAGTGTGGCTTTGACCTTCATCACCGCGGCGACCTTCGGTGAGTGCAGGTGCAGGTGCCTGACGTCGAGCAGGAACTCCTCGCTCGCGTCCTTCGTTATCGGGAAGAAGTCCACGTTCTGGATGACCTCTATCCTGTCCGCCTGAACCTCGACCCCCGTCGGGGCGCGGGGGTCTGCCTTGACGGTCCCCTCGATGATGACGCTGGACTCGATTCCGACCTTTTTGGCCTCGGCGTAGGCCTCTTCACTCAGCTCCTTCTTGAATACCGTTTGGACTATCCCGCTTGAGTCGCGGAGGACTATGAAAACCTTCTTTCCTACCTCTCTCTTCCTGTAAACCCATCCGGCGAGCTTGACGCGCTTACCTTCCATTTCAGGGGTTACATCGGCACAGTAAACCTTATCTATCATCTTACCACCTCCAGAGGCTTTGAGAGTGGGTTTATAACGATAGCGATGGTCCGGGATGGAACCGGACGCCGAGTAATCCGGGCCAATCAAAGCTAACCGAGAAGAGTCAATTCATCCACGGCTCGATGGCCAGTATGCCGGCTTTTATCACAATTATCGGGGGCATACTCTTAGTTCCCGAGCTTAAAATTTAAACTCTTTGGGTCGTTATATGCCGATGTGTCAAAACCCTTAAGTATCCATCTGCCAGATCTCCAAGTGTGATGTCGATGATTGCGCTCACAGGCACCTTGGTGGATGCCCAGAGGACGCTCCGCGACGTTGCGGTTATCGTTGAGTCCGGCATAATCCGGGCGGTTGTGCCGGCCGATGAGCTGAGGGAATATGGCGTTGACAAAGTCTACGGGGGTAGGGGTTATCTGATCCTGCCCGGCCTCGTGAACGCCCACACCCACGTCGCGATGGCCCGCTTTAGAGGGCTCGGCGAGGACGTCCCAATAGAGCGGTGGCTCAACGAGATCATATGGCCGGCGGAGCTTGAGTGGGATCCCAAAGAAATCCGTCGCTGGGCGTTGCTTGGAATGGCCGAGGCCCTGGCAAACGGCTCGACAACGATAAACGACCACTACTTCTTCGCTAATGAGATAGCGGAAGTCGCCCAGAAGCTGGGAATCCGCGCCTTCATAGGCCAGACCATCATGGACGAGGTTGATTTTCCGATAGCCTCTCCAGAAGAGGGCTTCCGCTTCTTCAAACGCTGGGACGGGAAGGACGACCTCGTTAGGCCCACGTTAGCCCCCCACGCCACCAACACCGTCTCACTTGAGCTTATGAAGGAAATCGGAGAGTTCGCCCGCGAGAGGGATGCTTTAATCCACGTCCACCTCTCCCAGAGCCGGGGTGAGGTTGAAACTGTGAAGCGCCGCTACGGCCTTACTCCAGTGGAGTATCTCAAAAGGGCCGGCGTTCTGAACGAAAGGCTCATCGGCGTCCACGGCATCTACTTGGGCGATAGTGAGGTTGAACTTTACTCCCGGAGTGGTGCTACGCTTGTCCACTGCTCGCTCAGTATGGCGAAGCTCGAAGGAAGGATAGCCCCTATAATCGAGCTGGCGGAGCGAGGAACCAACATAGCCCTCGGCAACGACTCTCCAAACCCGGTTGGACTGATGGACATGTTCGAGGAGATGCGCTTCGCCGCGGTCCTTAACAAGGTTTGGAGGAAGAGGACAGACGTTGCAAGCGCCAGAGAGGTTTTCCGCTGGGCAACTGTCGGTGGCGCAAAGGCGCTGGGGCTGAGGGCGGGGCTGGTAAAACCTGGCTACCTCGCGGACCTGATCCTCATAGACGCCAGAAAACCGCAGTTCCTTCCGGGGGAGAACCCCTACTCCCACGTCGTTTACTCCGCGAGAGGGAGCGACGTGGAGATGGTCATGGTGAACGGGGAAGTGGTTTACAGAAACGGCCTGTTAACAAAGATTGGAAAAACTCTGGGGGAGCTGTGGGGAGAGACGGAGAAAAACTTGGCCACCTAATCCTCAGACCTTTCTTACTATAAGCTTCACGCCATCGACGTCGACGACCTCGACGACGTCATCTATCTTCAGCTTTTCATCGCCCTCGGGCAGCGCTATCCACTTATCGCCCTCAAGCTCCACGATGTAGTGTTCCTTTCCAATCTCCACAACCTTTCCCCTCTTGCCCTTAAGCTCGAAAGTGTACTTTTTCTCCCTCGCGCCGATGTCCTGCACGTCCCTCCTGATATAGCGGCCCACCGCAAAGTAGGCCAGGACCGCGGCTATCAGGGAAAGAACGAAGCTCTCCGTGAACTCGATTCCGAAGCCAAGCAGGATTCCAAGGGTAGCGAAGGCCACGCCTATCGGCGTTATGAAGGCGGCCACCATCATGTCGAGGACTATTATCAGGAGGCCGAGAATAAGAAGGGAGATGGGGAGGGGGTCCATGCCCATCACCTTTTAAAAATTGGTTGAGAGGGCTTTAAGCCTTTTCCGCCCCCGCAGGGTTCTCGCCGGAGTTTCCATCCTCCGGTGGCCTGGGCTCCGGGAGCGGTGTCTCTTTGACCTTCTGGAGTATCCTCAGCAGGCCGATGAGTGATTCCGTGTCGTAGGGGACGATGAGGTTGCCGTACTTGGCAAGGTCCGGAAGCTTTTCAATGTACTGAAGGGTCAGATACTTCTCGTCCGCCATCCGGAGGGCCTCAAGAACCTTTCTTATGGCCTCTGCCTGGCCCTCGGCAACGAGTATCTGCCTCTGCTTCTCACCCTCGGCCTTGAGTATAGCGGCCTGCTTCTGACCCTCAGCTTCCTTGATGGCGCTCTCCTTCTTACCCTCCGCGAGGAGGATCATGGCCCTCTTCTCACGCTCTGCCGTCATCTGCTTGGCCATCGCCTCCTGGATGTCCTTCGGCGGGTCTATGCGCTGTATCTCGACGCGCGTTATCTTGACACCCCAGCGGTCGGTTATCTTGTCGAGTTCTTCTCTTAAGCGGGCGTTGATTATGTCCCTCCCTGAGAGGGTCTCGTCGAGCTCCATCTCACCGATTATGGCACGGAGGTTCGTCTGGGCGAGCTTCACAATCGCCATCAGGAAGTTGCTGACATTGTAGACGGCCTTCACGGGATCCATTATCTGGTAGTAGACGACGGCATCGACGGTTACGACGACGTTGTCCTTACAGATGACCTCCTGGGGCGGGACATCGACGACGTGCTCGCGCATGTCCACAACTCTAACGCGCTCCATGAACGGCACTATGAAGTGTATTCCCGGTTCCAGGATTCTGTTGAACTTTCCGAGCCTCTCCACCAGTCCCTTCTGGTAGGGCCTTATCACCTTGACGCTCAGCAGGAGCAGTATCAACAGAAAAACGCCGACGATAACCAGAGCCGCAGCAGCAAAGCTCATTACCATCACCACCAGGAAATTTTCATGTCCTGTTAATATTTTTCCTTATAAACATTTCCTCGAAAAAAAGTTGGACAATACCGGGGGAGGAGAATTCCAGTCGTCCTATTACCTTATAAACCCTCACCCCCTTCTCGCCTCGGGTGAGAGAAATGGGAAGGCCTGTCTTCCTCGGTAAGGCTTACATCAACTGGTGCGAGGAGTGTAACGTCCCGCTCATCGGCGATAGCTGTGCCGTTCATGGAAAGGAAGCCCTCTTCAGGCTCGATATAACTCCACCGGGCGACCTGCGCTTTGCCTTTGAAAAGGACATAGAGTTCATCCGTTCCGTCTTCAAAGAGCACTACGGCGTCGACGTCGGCGAGCTCTTTGACGGCAAGATAGTCCTCCTAAGCAAAACCCCCGGTGAGGATGACGTCTACGAGATAATCCTCGACGGCTACGTCTTCGGCTGGATCCGCTTCGACCCGCTCGAGCTGAGGTGGAAGCCAGGCCTCAAGGTCGAGGGAGCAATTGCCCTCTGGAAGCGCTTTGGTAAGAATATGAAAAAGTGGATAATCGTCGATAGGGGCGCGGTTGAACCCATCCTCAGCGGCTCCAACCTCCTCCCGGTTGGGATAACCGAGGCCGAGCCGAGCATAAGGCGGGGAGACGACGTCATTTTAATATCGGAGGACTGTGAGGTCATCGCGACGGGCATAGCAAAGAAGGACTACGAGGGGCTGGCCAACAAGGAGCGCGGCACCGGAGTGAAGGTTAGGCGCCAGAAGTCGGTCAACTACCGCGAGGGGAAGAAAGCAACTATGGAGGACGTCCTCCGCGCCAACAGCATCGAGCTGGAGAAGAAGGTTGAAGAAGCGAGGCGCTTCATGAGGAAGACCGCGAACAGGTATTCGGACCTTCCGGTGGCGGTGGCGTTCTCCGGCGGGAAGGACAGCTTAGCCGTCCTCGGACTGGCGCTTGAAGAGTTTAGCGAAGATGGCTTCACCGTCTTCTTCAACAACACTGGCATAGAGTTCCCCGAGACGCTTGAATACGTCGAGGAGCTGAAGAAGGAGCTTGAGCCGAAGGGGATAAAGTTCATCGCCGCTGACGCCGGCGACGCCTTCTGGAGGGCCATACACGTCTTCTCTCCGCCTGGGAGGGACTACCGCTGGTGCTGTAAGGTCACGAAGCTCGGCCCGATAACGATGGCGATAAAGGAGAACTACCCGCAGGGAGTTCTCATGTTTGTCGGTCAGAGGAAGTACGAGAGCATAAAGCGCTTTAAACAGCCCCGCGTGTGGAGGAACCCCTGGGTGCCGAACGAGACCGGGGCATCGCCGATATTCCACTGGCGCGCATTGGAGGTATGGCTCTACATATTCTCCAGGAAACTGAAGTACAACCCGCTCTACGAGGACCGCCTGGATAGGATAGGTTGCTTCCTCTGCCCCAGCGCTTCCCTTGCTGAGATTTACACGCTGAAGGAGGAGAAGCCCGAACTGTGGGCGAAGTGGGAGAGTGAGCTTAAACGCTGGCAAAAACGCTTCAACATGCCGGACGAGTGGATAACCTACGGCTTCTGGCGCTGGAAGAAGCTCAGCAAGGGTGAGAAAGCCATTGCAAGAGAACTCGGCGTCGAAGTCCCGGAGGAGCGCTCCTGGGAGCCGGTTAAGTACTCAATGGAAGAAACAGAAGACGGCACCTTCATAGTCCGCTTCAACACGGTTGTCAACCTCAACAGGATCCGCGAGGTCGCGCCGATACTCGGGGAGGTCGAGGAGGGCGAAAACTACATAAGAGCGGGCGACGTTGTCTTTAGAGAGGATGGGGCTTATGCCGAGGACTTCAACGAGGGAGTGCAGGCTTATCACCTCGTCAAGCGCGCCTACGAGTGCGTTGGATGCGGCGTCTGCGTCGGCAAGTGTCCCGAGGGGGCGCTCAGCATAGACCCGAGGAGCAAGAAGATAGTGGTGAACTACGACCTCTGCACCCACTGTAGGGAGTGTATGGACGTATGTCCGCTGTTGAAAATAAAGAACCCCGAGGAAGGAAGCCAGCTTTAATCGGGTTAGTCCTCCCCTTCCTCCTTTTGAGCCTTTTCCTGCCCATGGTTCACGCCCAGGCCTACGATTATGAGATAAACGCCTACGCAGTTTATTTTGACGTCATAACCCCCGATAACATACGGGAAACGGTTGAGATGGACCTGACATCCCGGGTCAACCTGACCCGGTACGTGATATACACCGATTACCCCGTCGAGAACCCGAAGGCGGTTATGGAACGCGGCAACACGACGGTTCCGGTAAACGTTACCGTTGGGGATGTTCTAGGCGGGACGAATGCGGTCTATATGAACTTCCCCCTGCTCAGACCCGGCGAGAGCGCAAAGATACGCCTGACCTTCAGGACGCGGGGAATGATAACCGAGACTGATGGAAAGCAGCAATTCACCTACTACGTTAAGTTCAGCCAGCCGGTCGGCCTTCTCCACGTCCAGCTTGTCGTTCCGAAGGGCTACGCCGTTCTCTCGCCCATAATCCCCTCCCCGGACAGGGTGGAAAGCTCGACGACAAGGCTCCTTCTTGAGTGGGACAGGCAAAACGTCCGCGCCGGCGAGGAGTTCTACTTCATAGTCGGCTTTTCGGGCGAGATAACGCCACCGAAACAGCCGTCACCGCTCTTCTATGCGGGGCTTTTCATGGCAGGCCTTGTAATCGGCGGCGGCACAGTTTACGGTTACATCCTCTACCGCGAGAGAAAGAGGAGTGGGGAGCTCACCCATCTCAGAACCGACGAGGAGAAGGTGCTGGCCATCCTGAAGGAGGGTCCTGTTCTTCAGAGCGAGCTGGCCGAGAAGCTGGGAGTTTCAAAGGCCAAGGTCAGCATACTCCTCCGCGAGATGGAGGAGAAGGGCCTTATAGTGCGCGTCAAGGAGGGGAGGACTTACAGGGTGGAGCTGGCCACGAGGGAGACTTAATCATTATATAAATATAAAATATGATACGGTGGAGAGGCACACATCGAAGAAATGAGTATGTGAAGATGGATCAGAGTGCCAATGGCACGGGGAGGGTTAAGGCGGTCGTTCAGTCAACATGGAAAGGTTCGACCGGCGTTAAGTGGAGAGAGGGTGATGATAAGGAAGGTCGTTGACCTGATGAGGGATGGCAGAAAGCTCGTCGACAAGATGATGAAGTACGGAACTGGCATGATGTGAGCCCGACCCAGTACCTTTTTTAAACCTTCTTTCCTAAGCGCGGGTGGTGATGAAAATGGAGGAGTATTTTGTGTGTCCCGAGTGCGGGAGCGATGATGTTGAGGTCATCAAGGAGAGGGGGAGGGAGCTTACCCTCAAGTGCAACGAGTGCGGGAACGTCTGGCACGTTACGCTGCCAAAGTTCGTCAAGGTTCCGCTCATAGTCAGCAAGCACGAGAGGAGCTTCAAGAGCGAGGTGGAACTTCCTGAAGGGGAAGAAATCAGAGTCGGCGACATAGTTGAGACTGAGGATGACGAAGTCAGGATAACGGGCATAGAGCTTGAAGGTGACAAACGCGTCGAGAAGGCCAGGATAGGGGAGATTAAAACACTCTGGGGCGAGAGTCTGACCTATCCAAAGGTCATCAAGGTCTCCATCTACCTCCCGAAGGGCCTCACGCAGGCCTTCAAGGTCAAGGTTCCGAGGGATGAAGAGTTCGTCGTCGGCGAGGTTCTTGAAGTCGGCGGCTACACCTTCAAGGTCGAGAAGATAAAGACGGAGAGAAAGATGCTCCACCACGGCAAGGCGAAGGCCGATGAGATTGTCGCTATAATGGGCCACCAGATACCGCGCGCTAGAGCTAAGAGAAGCCTTGAAATCTACCGCGGCTACGCGAAGGAGTCTAAGTAGCGTCAGAATCCGAACCGGCAAGATGATGAGGTTTTCCTTCTTTTATCCCGCTGACCCGCTGGGAATGACGAGCTTGGCCGCTGCTGATATCGAAATCCTTTTAAAGCCTCCCCCGGAATCGAGCATGCTAAACTCGATGAACGATGAGGATTCCGGAGGGATGAAGGATGGCTAAGCCAAGCTACGTCAAGTTTGAGGTTCCGCAGGAGCTTGCTGAGAAGGCCCTTGAGGCCGTTGAGCTCGCTCGCGACACCGGAAGAATAAGGAAGGGTACCAACGAGACGACCAAGGCCGTTGAGAGGGGCCAGGCCAAGCTCGTTGTCATCGCTGAGGATGTCGACCCTGAGGAGATAGTTGCCCACCTCCCGCCGCTGTGCGAGGAGAAGGAGATACCGTACATATACGTCCCGAGCAAGAAGGAGCTCGGTGCCGCCGCCGGGCTTGAGGTTCCCTCTGCCAGCGTTGCCATAGTTGAGCCCGGCAAGGCCCGCGAGCTCGTTGAGGACATCGCCACGAAGGTCAGGGAGCTCATGAAGTGAGCTCCTTTTCCTTCCTTATGCTCACGGAAAGGTTTAAGGTGATCTCTGCGTTGAGAGTTTTGAATTTAGGGGTGTGAGATATGAGCGACGAAGGCTTCCCAGCTGAGGTAATAGAGATCGTTGGAAGGACCGGCGTCACCGGTGGCGTTACTCAGGTCAAGGTTAGGGTCCTTGAGGGCCGCGACAAGGGCAGGGTTATAAGAAGGAACATAAAGGGCCCGGTCCGCGTCGGCGACATAGTCATACTCAGAGAGACCGAGCGTGAGGCCAGAGAAATCAAGAGGAGGAGGTAAAGATGGCCCGCTGGAACGTCTGCTCCTACTGTGGAAAGGAATTCGAGCCGGGAACGGGCAAGATGTTCGTCAGGAACGACGGCAGAGTCATGTTCTTCTGCTCCAGCAAGTGCGAGAAGCTCTACTTCATGGGCAGGAACCCCAGGAAGCTCAAGTGGACCAAGGCCTTCGAGGAGGCCCGCCTCCAGAGGGCCAAGAGGAAGTGATTTCCTTCTTTTCTCCCTGTTTCCGGCGTTTCTGGTGAACCTTCTTAGGGTTGATTTCCAAAAAGCCTATTAACACTACAACCCAATTACCCCCGGTGTTGCCGATGGCCGACAAACAGATTGAAAGAACCCTCGTTATTCTGAAGCCGGACGCAGTCGTTAGGGGCCTAATGGGCGAAATTATATCTCGCTTTGAGAAGAGAGGCCTCAAAATAGTCGGAATGAAGATGATGTGGATTGACAGAGAGCTTGCCGAGAAGCACTATGAGGAGCACAAGGGCAAGCCCTTCTTCGAGCCTCTCATCGACTACATAACCAAGGCCCCGAGCGTCGTCATGGTCGTCGAGGGCAGATACGCTATAAGCGTCGTCAGGAAGATGGCGGGAGCAACAGACCCGAAGGACGCCGAGCCGGGGAGCATAAGGGGGGACTACGGCCTCGACGTCGGCGATGCAATCTACAACGTCATCCACGCTTCGGACAGCCCTGAAAGCGCGGAGAGGGAGATAAACCTCTACTTCAAGCCGGAGGAGCTTTTCGAATACTGCAAGGCCGCTGACTGGTTCTATCACACCCATGCAAGGACAAAGAAAGAATACCTAGACAGCACGGACTGCCTGGAGCGCTAGTCTATTACAATCGACCTTTTATCCCTCTCCTTTGCCTTCTTTCTGTAGAACTCCGCGTACTCTTTCATCACTTCCTTGCAGTCCTCCGGAATGTGCTTCTTTGTTCTTCTAACAAGATACGCCGCAACTCCCATCATCATGACAAAGGCAAGAGCATACAACACCGCGATAGCGAAGAGGCCTGGAGGAAGGACAAACCCCACGGCAACCATAAGGAACGAGGAACTGTAACCGAGGATTTTCTGCGGTGTTTCACTATATGGGACTCTCAGGAGGCACTCAACGACCTCCCTCCAGCGCGGAAACTCTTTAACGAATTTCCCACCGACAACCAGAGTGTTTCTGCCCCTGTAACCCCCATAGCTCACGTTGTCCGTCAGGCAGTCTATTTCTCTGCCATTGACCAGAGTTCTCAGGGTTTCTCCGCAGGGGACGGCCTTGAGTGCCCTCATCGGGTCCCTCGAGGATAGGAAGTTGAAACCCGCGACGAGGGCGAGGCTGAGAAGAAAGGGAAGCAGACCCCCACTCGCGGCTAGTCCAGCTCCGGCCATTAGGGCGTAGTTCACCGAAAGAGAAGTTCCCATCAGTCCGTCTATCGTGAGGGCATTCTTGGAGCGAACCAGACGTATGTGAATGCAACGAGGGTGGCGAGAAACGTCTCAAGACCTATCAGCTCGTTCGGCGTGAAGTTCCCGAGAGGGGTGCTAAAAAAGACGGAACCCCCGGCAAAGTCCCAACCACTGTAGAACCCCATAGCGGCCAGGTAGGTAAACAACGGAATCCCCATCGCGGCCATCGTCAGCTCTCCGGCTTTCCCTTTGAACCTGCCGTAGATTAAAGCTGCCGCTATTCCAAGAACCGTGCCGATGACGAACCCTATCATCCAACCACCGAGCGGAATTACTATGGGGACTTTTAATTTTTGCGCCGAACCCTTTAAAAGCACTCAAAGGAGTTAGGGTCAGAGGTGAGGGAAATGACGAAGAAGATTAGACAGCCCATCATCGCGGTTCTCGGTCACGTTGACCATGGAAAGACGACCCTGCTTGACAGGATAAGGCGCACGAAGGTTGCGGCCAAAGAGGCCGGTGGAATAACGCAGCACATCGGTGCGACGGAGGTTCCGATAGAGACCGTTAGAACCTTAGCGGGCCCGCTCATCAAGCTCTGGAAGGGTGAGATAAAGCTCCCGGGACTGCTCTTCATCGACACACCCGGCCACGAGGCCTTCACGAGCCTGCGCGCCCGCGGAGGAAGTTTAGCGGACCTGGCCGTCCTCATAGTGGACATCAACGAGGGCTTCCAGCCGCAGACGATAGAGAGCATCGAGATACTCAGGAAGAACAGGACGCCCTTCATCGTCGCCGCCAACAAGATAGACAGGATAAAGGGCTGGAAGGTCGAGGAGGACGAACCGTTTTTGGTGAACATCAAAAAGCAGGACCCGAGGGCACAGCAGGAGTTAGAAACCAAGCTCTGGGAGCTGATAGGGAAGTTCTACGAGATGGGCTTCCAGGCGAACAGGTTTGATAGGGTTCAGAACTTCACGCGCGAGCTTGCGATAGTCCCGATTTCCGCCAAATACGGAATAGGCGTTCCCGAGCTGCTCGTTCTCATCGCCGGATTGAGCCAGAAGTACCTCGAGGAGCAGCTGAAGATAGAGGTCGAGGGACCAGCAAGGGGCACCATCCTTGAAGTTAGGGAAGAACTTGGCCTTGGAACCACGATAGACGTCATCGTCTACGATGGAACACTCAGAAAGGACGACACGATAGTGGTTGGCGGAAAGGACAAGGCGATAGTTACCAAAATTCGCGCCCTGCTCAAGCCCAAGCCCCTCGACGAGATTAGAGACCCGCGCTTCCGCTTCGATCAGGTCGACGAAGTTGTGGCAGCGGCAGGTATAAAGATAGCCGCCCCCGGCCTTGAGGAAGCGTTAGCCGGTTCACCGGTCATTGCCGCCCGCTCCGAGGAAGAAATCGAGAAAGCCAAAGAAGAAATCCTTAGCCAGATACAGAGTGTCGTCATAAACACCGGAAAGGTAGGCGTCATAGTGAAGGCCGACACCCTCGGCTCTCTGGAGGCTTTGAGCAAGGAGCTAAGCGAGAAGAACATCCCGATAAGGAAGGCCGACGTCGGGAACATCAGCAAGACCGACGTGATGGAGGCCTTAAGCGTCAAAGAAGAGGACGAAAAGTATGGTGTCGTCCTCGGCTTCAACGTTAAGGTGAACGAAGACGCCGAGGAAGTAGCGAAGGCCAAGGGCGTCCCCATCTTCGTGGGCAACATCATCTACAAGCTCATCGAGGACTACGAGGCTTGGGTCACGGAGCAAGAGGAGAAGAAGAAGCGCGAGCTCCTCAAGAACGTGACCTTCCCGGGCGTTATAAGACTCTACCCTGATGAACGCTACGTCTTCAGGAGGAGCAAGCCGGCTATAGTCGGCGTTGAGGTTCTTGAGGGCAGGATAAGGCCCGGAGTCGTCCTCATCAAGCAGAACGGGGAGAAAGTAGGAGTTATAAAGTCCATCAAGAACAAGAACGACTTCGTCCAGGAGGCCAAGAAGGGTGACGCTGTTGCAGTGGCGATCGAGGGGGCTATAGTCGGCAGGCACATCCAACCCGGCGAGACCCTCTACGTCGACCTCAGCAAGAACGACGTCATACTCCTCGCCAAGCAGCTCAAGAACGAGCTCGACGAGACGGACATAAAGGCGCTGAAAATGACGGCGAAGGTGAAGGCCCAGCAGGATCCGTTCTGGAAGGCGGTTTAACCCCCTTTCTTTTTCAACTCCACAACAGCCTCCACGTGCGGCGTGTGCGGAAACATATCGATAAGAACGGCGTTTTCAACGCGGTATGCATTCTTCAAATGCTTCTTGTAGTCGAGCCTGAACGCTTTAGGATTGCAGGAGACGTAAACGATTTTCTCAACGCCGCCTTTCACGAGCAAATCGGCCGCATCCTTCAGCCCCTTTCTCGGCGGGTCAACGATTACGGTGTCGTAGTCCCCTATTGGCGTCTCTTCAGCCCTTCCAACCCTAAAGGTGGCATCAACACCGTTGAGCTCGGCGTTTTTGTTTGCCATCTCCACCGCGAAGGGATTCAGCTCAACGCCCTCAACCTTGAACCCTTTCTTAGCCAGCCACACCCCAAAGGTGCCGACGCCGGAGTAGAGGTCGAGAACCTTCTCTCCGTCCGTGAAGCCTTCAACGGCCTTAAGGAGAAGCGGCAGAGCGTAGCTGTTCGTCTGGAAGAAGCTGTTGGGGTGTATCAGGTAGACGACGTCCTCAATACGCTCGTGTATGTAGGGTTCTCCCGCTATAAGCTCCGCTTCACCGCGAGGGTCGTCCCTTGTATCGGTTTTCAGGCTCCAGTAGAGTGAGTCCGCGAAGGAGAAATATCCTTTGAAAGCTTCTATGACACCACCCAGAGGTTTCATGTGGGCAATGAGGTTCACCATGACCTCGCCTGTGAACTTGCCCTCCCTCACCTGGAGGTAGTGAACTTCTCCGGTTTTCTCCCTCAAATCCCAGGGCTTGAGGCGGGTTTCATTAAGGAATTCGCGGAGAGAGTGGAGGTATTCCGGCGTTCTCTTCGAGAAGACGGGGCACTCTCTCAGGTCGGCAACGCCCAAAGGATTCCCGTACTCCTTAAGGCCGATTCCACTCACTGTGACTATGAAGTTGCTCACGTTGCGGAAGCCCCAGATTCTGGGTGAGCCCCTTATCTCGGCATCTATTCCTGTTATTCTCTCGAAAATCTCCGCTTTTAGCCCCAGTTGCTCCTTATACTTCAGCCCCTGCCAGAGGCAGCCACCACAGGTCCCAAAGTGGGGACATCTTGCCCCCTGCCTCAGTGGGGATCCCTCGACCAGCTCAAAATCCCGCGCGATTTTCCTTCCAAAGCGGCGCTTTGCCTCCTTAACCCCTACAACATCGCCCGGATAGGCGAACGGGACGTAAAACCTTCTCCCGTTAACTTCAAGTACGCCGAGACCGTCGTCGCTGATGCCTGCAACCCTGCCTTTCAAGCTCATGCAGTCATCTTGGTGAAGGTTTTTAAGAAACTTTCCCGTGGCAAAAAGCTTTTATATTCCAACTCCTACTAAATGTGGTGGTAATAATGGAAAGGCGCCAGCTTGTGTGTCCCCTCTGCGGGAATACTGACTTCCAGGTCGAGGAGGGCAAGCTCGACAGCAAGTGGGGCTTTACGGCACACAAGGTCAAGATAGTCATCTGCAAAAACTGCGGCTACGTCATGATGTTCTACAAGGGAAGGACGATATGGGACTTCGACTGAGTGAAAAAAGAAAGGGTCAGAACTTCTCGCGGTACAGCTCCGCGAGCCTCTTTATGCCCTCCTCTATCTCCTCTTTGCCGGGTCTTGAGAAGTTCAGCCTAATAGCGTTTTTCCCGCTCTCGTCGGTGTAGAACGGCCCGCCCGGGACAACGACAACGCCTTTCTTCTCCATGAGCTCCGATGCAAAGGCCATGCCGTCGGCCCCGCTGGGAAGGAAGAACATCACGAACATTCCAGCTATTGGCCTGGTGAACTCCGCGTCCGGCAGGTTCTCCTCAAGCGCCGAGAGCATCACGTCCCTCTTCTCCTTGTAGCCCAGCAGGCCCCTCTTGAGGTGGTACTCCTCGAAGTAGCCCCTTCTTAGGTACTCGAGGGCTATGTACTGCGATATCGTGGGCGCGCAGAAGTCTATGGGTGACTTCTCCATTAGTATCTTCTGCTTGACCTCGCCATGAGCGATTACCCAGCCGACCCTGAAACCCGTACCGAGCACCTTGCTCAGGGTTCCGGCCACTATGACGCGCCCCTCATCGTCCATTGCCTTTAGCGGCGTCGCTTCGCCCTCGTAGCGCATGAAGTTGTAGGCTGAGTCCTCAACGATGAGGAGGTCGTGCTCGCTGGCAATCTCCAGGAGGGCCTTTCTCCTCTCGTGACTCATGGTCACGCCCATCGGGTTCTGGCCGGTTGGGATTGTGTATATGAACTTCACCTTCACACCCTTGGCCCTGAGTTCCCTGAGCTTCTCCTCGAGGAGGTCTACCCTCATTCCCTCCCCGTCAACGGGAACACCGTAAATCTTTGCCCCAAGCTGCTCAAATGCCAGCAGGGTGTTTATGTAGCTCGGGTTCTCTGTTATCACCGCGTCACCTGGGTCTATGAGGATCCTTCCGAGGAGGTCGAGGGCACCGGTGCCGCCGACTGTTATTATGATGTCCTCTGGGGAGACTTTATAGCCCTCGTATCTCTCAAGGAACCTCGATATCTCCTCCCTGAGCTCGGGAATCCCATTTGCAGGGGTGTACATCACTGAGGCAGGGACGTTTGAAAGAACTTCCCTCGCCAGCTCGCCGAGAATCTCCCTCGGAATCAGGTTCGGGTCGGGGTCACCTGCCGAAAGGGAGATTAACTCCTTCCCCCGGGCCCTGAGCTCGGCTGCCTTCTTCATAACCTCCGCGAGGGCAGAGCCCTTTACCCAGTTAGCCCGGCCGGCAAGAAACTTCTCGTACCTCATGGGAAATCACCGAGTAAACATCGCTCCGAAAGTATTAATAGTTTACCCGCATCAAAACGTTCAGGTGGGAGTATGAAGCCGAAGGTGTTCATAACCAGAAACATCCCTGAAAACGGTATAAAACTCCTCAGAGAGCACTTCGAGGTCGAGGTTTGGGAGGGGGAGCATGAAATACCAAGAGAGCTCTTCCTCGAAAAGGCCCGTGACGCTGACGCTCTAGTTACAATGGTCAGCGAAAGGGTTGATAAAGAGGTTTTCGAGAACGCCCCAAGGCTTAGAATCGTGGCGAACTACGCCGTCGGCTATGACAACATAGACATTGGGGAAGCAACAAAGCGCGGAATCTACGTTACCAACACGCCCGATGTGCTTACCAACGCCACAGCCGACTTCGCCTGGACGCTTCTATTGGCTACCGCCAGGAGGCTGGTTGAAGCCGATAACTTCGTCCGCTCCGGTGAGTGGAAGAGGCGCGGTGTTGCCTGGCACCCGCTCATGTTCCTCGGCTACGATGTCTACGGTAAAACTATTGGAATAGTCGGCTTTGGAAGGATAGGGCAGGCCATAGCGAGGAGGGCAAAAGGCTTTGGTATGAGAATACTCTACAACTCCCGCACAAGAAAGCCCGAAGTCGAGAAGGAGCTTGGCGCGGAGTTCAGGCCGCTCGAAGAACTATTGAGGGAGAGCGACTTCGTTGTTCTTGCCGTCCCGCTCACGAAGGAGACCTACCACATGATAAACGAGGAGAGGCTTAGGCTCATGAAACCGACCGCGATTCTGGTGAACATAGCGCGCGGGAAGGTAGTGGATACCGAGGCACTGGTAAAAGCCCTGAAGGAGGGCTGGATAGCCGGAGCTGGCTTAGATGTCTTCGAGGAGGAGCCTTACTATCACGAGGAGCTGTTCAAGCTGAAGAACGTGGTCCTGGCACCGCACATAGGCAGCGCCACCCACGGGGCGAGGGAGGGCATGGCGGAGTTAGTGGCCAGAAACCTCATAGCATTCAAGAACGGCGAAGTCCCGCCCACCCTGGTCAACAGAGAGGTGGTAAAGGTAAGAAAACCGGGCTTCGAGTGAATCTCCGGGGCGATGATGAGGCATTAACCGGCTGACGGTGACGAGCTGGACCCGTGCCTGAGCCTTGGACCTTAAATGTCCTCTGCCCCCTGGAAGGCCTTGATGGAAAAGGTGAAGCCCTCCGGGGCCTCTTTCCTCCACCTTTTGAGAGTCTTTTCCCGGAGTATCCTGTAGAATGTCTGCTGTACCTCCACCGCATCGAAGTCCCTGTAGTACTTTCCGCGCCCCTCGCAGAAGCCGCAGGTTCCAACCCTTATCATTTCCCTCACTCCAGCGGCTCCCTGCCGTAGCGCAGGAAGCTCAGGAAGCGCTCGTCCTCCCCCACCAGCGCGCTCAGCACCGCGTTGACGTAGGCGTCGAACTCCTGCTTCTTTATGACTACAGAGTGGTGGGCGTACTCGAGCGGGATGACATACTCGTCCTCGGCAACGGAGAGTATCTCGGCCAGAGTCCTCTCGAAGTCCTGCTTCTCGGGCACCTCAAGGAGGTAAATTAGCCCGCCGTCGGCGAAGCGCACGTAGGCCGGCCTTATCCTCGCCCCCGTGATTTTGCCCCCCTCCAGTATCAGGGCCTCTTTGAGGTTCTGGAGCTTTCCGCGCATCATGACGTCAACGATCAGCCTCGGAAGGCCGCCCTTCGGCTCCTTCAGGTAGCTGAACTCCAGGTAGCCCTTCTCCTCAGAGAGTGAAGCGACAACTGGGGTATCGACTATCATGGGGGTGCCCTTGAGCTTGTCCCCCTCACGCGCCTTTACGGTCTTTACCACGTCGGATTTATAGAAGGTCTTGGCTATCGCCGCTATCCTTCCGCCGAGGAGCCTGTCGAGGGCGTGGAGGTACTCGAGGTATTCAAACAGGACTATGAGGTCTTCCCTGTCGTTGACCCACCAGAAGCTTTCCCTTATACTCTTCGCCCCGCGCTTCATGAGGATCGAAAATATCTCCTCACCGCCCCACCCCCTCGACGGGAGGGAGAACCCGTTTAAAACGCCGCCTTCCTCGAGCTTCTCCCTCCAATCAACCCACTGCTCGTCGAGGAAGTCGAGGAACTCCAGTGCGGCGTTGAGCAGCTGCTCCCCGTGCCTCTCGTAGAGCTCCCTTGTCGTTGAAGTCACGTAAGTTGGTGGCGTGATTATGGCGCTGCTTATCGTCCCGTCCATCAGCACCAGGTCCGCTCCGAGTTCGAGCATCATCGCGCCCATTCTCTTCTCGAGGATGTCCATGTGAATTCTAACCCTCTCGTCAACGCTCTTGTAGGGGAAGACCATGCCGATGTCGTTCCAGTAGTATAGCCTCTCCCCGATGGCTGAAGCTGAAACGGCGTATATTATGGCCCCGCTGAGGCGCTTCATCATCCTGCTGCCGTCGATCGCGTAGATACTAGCCTCCTTCGGCTCGGGAAGGGGCCTCCACTCAAAGTGCCTCCCAACGGCATCCCTGAGTCTCTCAACGTCCCGCAGGCTCTTCAGGAGAAACTCCCTAATCTCCCTGACGTGAACGTCGCTAATACGCTCCAAGGCTCTCGACCTCCACCCTGCTCTTTCCGCCGACGTTCTCCACCCTTATCACGTAATCCGCCGCGTCTTTGAGTTCCTCGTCGTGCGAGACTATGATAACCTGCGGTATCTTCCTGAGCTGGCTTGAGATTATCTCCACGAGCTTCTTCCTCCTTTCTTCGTCTAAGAAAGGCGTCGGCTCGTCCAGGATGAGAAGCTCAAGGTTCCCCACCTTGTAGAGCGAGAGAGCTAAGCGGAACGCCAATCCGAGCGCTATTCTCTCGCCGCCGCTCAGGAACTCTAGGCCAACCTCGTTGCCCGCGTAGAGCACCTTCAGCTCTATCCTCTCCTTCCCGTACTTCTTCTCCCGCTTGAGTTTTATCCCCTGGTACTTGCCCTCTGTCATCTCGGAGAAGGTCTCCCCTGCCAATTTCTGGACCTCCTCCAGTCCCCGAAGCTCTTCCTCCGCCTTGAGCCTCGCTACTTTCTCCTTGAAGGCTGTCATATCCGCTATGGCCTTCTCGACGGTCTCTATCTCCTTCTCCGCGTCCTCGATCTCCTTCCTCTTGGCCCTAAGCTCATCCAGGAGCTTCATGACTTCATTCCTCAGTTCTTCGGCACCCTTAAGCTCCGCTTTGGCTTTCTCAAGCTCCCTCGCGCTCTCTATGTACCTCTTTTCAGCTTCCCTGTAAGCTTCTTCGGAGAACTCCCTTGAACGCTTCTCTATTTCCGCCTTCAGTCCTTTTAACTCTCCTTCCAGCTCTCCGAGGGTCTTGATACTCTCATCGCGTCTTTTCTCGAGGAGGGTGAGCTTCTTCCTGGCCCTCTCGAGCTGTGCGGGAACGCCCTTTAGAGACAGATACTCGCGGTAGGCCGGTTCGAGTTCCTTTAAACGGCCCTCGACTTCATCAAAGGAGTCAAAGCCTTCGCCCCCCAACTTTTCTGTAATCTTCCCCTTTTCTACCTCAATCTCAGCGAGCCGTGTTTCTATCCTCTCAAGCTCTTTCCTGGCATTCTCAAGCTCCTCAAGCTCCTCCCGTAGGTGCCTCAGCTCCTTCTTTATCTCTATGAGCCTTGCCTTGGTATTTTCAAACTCCTCCGCGGCTTTCTCAAGCTCCTCCAGGTCGTACTTGGAAAGCTTCTCCTCGACTTCCCTCAGTAGATCAGCCGTCTTCTTCAGCCTTATGAGCTTTGGCTCCTTCCGAATAGTCTCTTTAAGCTCGGGCTCCCTCTCCCTGAGCGTTTCTAACTTCTTCTCCAGCCCCTTCAGCTTCTTCTCGATGGAGGCTATCTCAGCGTCGTATTCCCTCTTTATCTCTTCCTCATCGTGCTCCTCAATGGGCCTCTTACACAGCGGGCAGACCTTTGCCCCCTCGAGCTTCGAAAGGTTCTCGATGAGGCTCTCCTTCAGCCCGGTGAGGCTTGCCATCTCCTCCCTTGTCCTCGCCACCTCCTCGCGGAGCTTCTCCAGCTCTTCCTTGGCTTTCTCAATGCTCTTTAGCCCTTCCTCGATTTCCTCAGGAGTGGTTCCGGCTTTCTCAAGCTCACTCCTGTACCTCTCCGCCTCGGCCTTCAACTGGAGGGCGCGCTGGTGGAGGGAGTTCTTCCGCTTCAGCTCCTCGTAGGTTTCCCTGAGGGCAGTCTCCTCCTTCTCCAGCTCTGCTATCTTAGAAGAGACCTCGTTTATCCTGGAGGTTTTCTCCTCGAGCGTCTTTTTCTTCTCCGCTAAACGCGCCGTGGAGAGTTCAAGCTTCGCAAGCTCGTCCTTGAGCGAGAGGAGCGACTTCAGTTTGAGGTACTCCTTCTCCAGCGGCTCGAGCTCCTTTAGGCGGGAGAACTTCTCCTCAAGCTCCTCTATCTCCCTCTCCACCTCGAAGATCTGGCCCTCGTAGTCCTCTATCCTATCCTTCTCGGCCCTTATCCTCTGTTCAACGATGGCCTTCCTCTTCTCCAGCCCTTCAAGCTCTTCCTTCAGGGCCTTGAGCCGGGAGTATTCTTTCTCCGCTTCCTCGAACTCTCCTTCGAGCTTCCTCGCCCTCTCCCTGAGCTCACTTATCCTCCTCAGCGTCTCGGAGAAGCGCTTCTCAGCATCGCGGAGGCTCTCCTCAACCTCGGCCTTCCTTTCGACGAGCTTCCTGAGGTAGTCTCTCTTCCTCCTGAGCTCCCTTATCACCTCGGCGGCGTTCTTCTCGGCGTTCTCGTAGTCCTCTATGCCGAGAACCTTTCTCAGGACCTTTTCCATGATCTCGCGGTTCGTGATTATACCCTCTATCTCGCCCTGCCGTATGTAGAGGGCGTTGGTGAAGACCTGTATTGGGTAGACGTTCCGCTCCACCCAGCGGGCTATGTCCGAGCTCTTCTCCGCTATCAGGGCGCCATCTTCAAGCAGCTCGCTCTTCTTGGTGTCTCTGGTTATCCTGTATGTCTTCCCATCGTGTTCGAACTCTAAAGCAAGCACTATGCCCCCCTTCGCGTTAACGCGCGTGTTGGCCTGGAGGTAGCCCCTGGGGAAGCTAGGGTGCCCCATATAGAGGGCCGCGAAGATTGCTTCGAGGATCGAGCTTTTTCCAGCGCCGTTCTGGCCTATCAGCAGGTTTATGCCGTCGCTGAACTCAACCTCGCTCTTCTCGTGTGCCCTGAAGTTTTTGATTTTAATCCGCCTTATCCTCACGGCTTACCCCTCCCCAGCCAGGCGTCGAGGCTCGATGGGTTTTTGGGTTTGGAGACGGGCTTATTTTGGGGTTTTTTCTCTTCTTTCTCGGGCTTCTTTGTCTCTGATGGTTTCTTTTCCTTCGGCGCTTTTTCCGGGACTTTGGCCTTCTTGGGCGCCTTTTCCCCGGGTTCCGCTTTCTTCTCCGGGGTCTTCTTCGGAACCATGGCCTTTTGAGGAATCCCCTTCTCGTACCTTTCCATCAACCAGGAAACGAACTCTGTGAGCCCCTCCGAGAACTCCTTAGGTTCAACGCGGAGATGCAGAAGAAGCTCCCTCTCCCACTCCGTGAACAGTTCCTCCTCGCTCAGCCGCTCCTTCGAGAGAACCGCCTCCCCAACGACCCTGCTCCTGAAGGTGTAATACCTCACTCCCGAATCCTTGAGCAGGTCGTTGAACTCCGCCAGGGCAATCCCGCCCTTAACAGTCCCTTCGAGCGTTATCACGGCTATCGCGTCCTTCGGGATGAGATTCGCGACCTCTTCAACCTTCCTCCTCAGCTCGGACTTGCTCTCGCCCTTGACCCTGACCGAATAGAACGGCCTCGCGTCGACCCCTACAAACTCAGGAACAAAGTCCTCAACGATGTAGAAGCCCTTCGGCCCCTCGCGGTTCTCGATTACCTTTGGCTTTTTATCTCTGGTGGAGTAGCGGATTATGTGGCTCGCCTCTCTAACCTCAGTTCTCTCTAAGGAGCCGGGATACGCTAAAGGCCCGCTCAGACCTGTCTGCGAAGGCTCGGCTATCCTCCTGACGTGGATGTGCCCGAGGGCGTAGTAGGAAAAGCCATCCGGCAGCTCGCTCAGCCTTAAATCAAAGGCATCCTGGTAGGGCGTGTCCTTAGCTAGGTAGTCAATCGCCTGGTGGAGCATCAGAATACCCTTCTTCCCCTTGAAGAGTGCCTTGAGGACGTTGATTGCCCCGTCGTTCCTTATGAGCTGCCAGCGGGTGTGGTGCCTCAGCCCATGTATCTCAAGGTCACCGACCTTTCCCCACACCAAATAGCGGTTTTCGGAGAGCTTTTTACTCTCCTGGAACTCGCCCTTCCTAGGCTCCCTCTTGAGGCCGACGGTGTGAATCAGCCCGAGGTGCTCAAGGAGGTCGAAGACGGAAGTTTCCCTTATCGTCTTGTCGTGGTTGCCCTCTATCGCGAAGACGGGGATGCCCTTCCTTCTCGGCAGTTCGAGGACCTCAACGGCATCGCGTATCGTCCTCGGGGACGGCCTGCTCACGTGGAAGAGGTCTCCTGCTATGAGTATGAAGTCAACGTCGGCCTTCACGGCCTTCTCTATGGATTCGCGGAAGGCCTTGAGGTAGTCGTCGTAGCGGAAGGGCTGGTTGAACTGCTCCCTGCCGAGGTGGACGTCGGCTATATGGGCGAACTTCATAGCGACACCTCACAGCGGGAGGGCGTTGATGGCCTCCTCTTCCGTCACGTTCTCTTCCTCGTCCTTCCCCTCAAGCCACTCTGCGACTATATCTATGTCCCCGCCGCCGTAGTGGCCCTTCATGTCCCTCTCGAAGCTGTATATCTTCACCATTGCTGGAATCGTTATCGCGTAGCCGACTATCACCGCCTCACCGACTCCGAGGGAAGCTATGTCACTCAGCAGGTCCTCGCTTATCTGCTCGCTCGCCTGCTGGACATAGCGCTGGTCGTTAGGCTCGACGAGCTTGAGGATGATCTTTGTGTTCGTCTGGCTCAGAATGTCGTCGTCGAGCTTCTTCGGCCGCTGGGAGACTATACCGAGGCCGACTCCGAACTTCCTTCCTTCCCTCGCTATCTTGCCGAGCCAGAGCGTCGCCGGGTTCTTCTCGCCCCTCGGCGCGAATATGTGCGCCTCCTCGACGATGACCAGCAGGGGCTTCCTGACAGCCGGGTAGTTCTCGATTATCTCCCTTGCGGTGGGCCTGTCGTTCGTTCTGAGGGCTTTTATGTACTCGATGCGGTTCTTGAGGATCCCGCGCAGGACAAAGCTCGCCAAAGTTATCATCTGCTCCTCTTCCATGCCGCTCAGATCGATGACGTTCACCATCCCCGGCCTTATCTCGCTGAGAACGTTAACCGGGCTTATGAACTCGCCGAAGTTGGCGCGAAGCTCGCTTAAATAATCCTTCAGCCTTATCAGGGAGTCGAGGTCCTTCGCCTGTATCTTCCTCGGCGTCTCGATGCCCTTCTCGTCGTAGTAGTAGATGATTTTGTCGTCGGTATTCTCGTAAACGCGTATCCATTCCTCTATCTTGTCCTCCATTGCGTGGATGAAGTCCATTCCGCCAACGACGCGCCCGTTCCTGCGCATCTCCTCTCTAACCGTCCTGTAGACCAGCCCGAGGAAGCGCCTCTGCAGACTGGCGTTCTCCGCTATGCCGAGGAGCGTGGCGAACTCGCTGAGCCTTATCCTCCCCGGATCTATCGTGGCCTTTATCGGGTTCACTCTTGCTCCAGGCCAGCTCAAATGCCGGTATTCCCCGTGCGGGTCGAGGATAACGACGGTGGCGTTGATGTTGCTCACCAGCTCCTTCGTTAGAACCGCTATGGTGTTGGACTTTCCGGCACCCGTGACTGCCAAAACCGCGAAGTGCCTCGAAACGAGCCTGTTGGCGTCGAGGTTGACCTCAACCTTCTCCCTCGCTATGAGCCTCCCGAGCCTTATGTGCCCCTGCGAGAAAATCCTCTCCAGGTCTTCATCCCTTGCGAGGTAGACCTTTTCGCCGGGCTTTATCGGGACGCGGTTGGGGGCTGGTTTGGGGAGAAAATCTCCATCTGCAGTCCTCAACACCCCTAAAACTTTAGCCGTCGCGAGTATCTCCTCACTCTTATCCAGAACGCCCTTCGAGAAAACGTTCACGGTCTTCTCGACGTAGTCATAGCTTCCTCTACCGGCGTCCATCAGCCAGTTGACGTTCCGTATTGACTTCAAAAGTGCTAAAACCTCGTCGCCATCCCTGTTTCTCGCTATCAGGAACTCTCCGAAGCGGGGAAGCTCGTTCCTCGGGTTCACTATGAACGTGAAGTGGTCGGTGGTCGATTCACCGAACACGATTCCAACGGGGCTATCACGCTCCATATTACCACCTTTAGTTGATTTCTCCCGGCGGAACAAAAACCTTTCGCCCGAAACCGCAACCCCTAAAAGCCATTCGGCGGAAGTTCTTCCATGGAGAACGCCGGAAGAATCCTCCTCGTCACCGGCAGGCTGGCCGAGCCGCTCGTCAGGAAGTACGGTAAAGGGTGCGACGTCTTCGTTACACCGGTTAGCGTCGCGGCCTTCCTTACGCCAGAGCTCATCGCCCGCTACCTGAAAAAGGCAGGAATCAAGAGCGAGGACTACGGCCTGGTTTTAATCCCAGGCCTCATCCGCGGTTCCGCCCAAATCATTGAAGATGAGCTCGGAATCCCTGCCTTCAAAGGGCCGAGGAACGCTATGGATTTGCCCCAGGTCCTCAAGGCCCTGAGCGAAGGTTTCAGGCTGAGCAGGGAAAAGCCCGCCGAGGACCTCTTCTCCGTTGACGCGCTCAAGAAGGTTGAGGACATAAGGAACAAAACGCGGAACAGGCGTTACATCGAGGATGTCCTGAAGAAGTCGTGGAACATCCTCATAGGGGACCTCCCGGCGGGGAGGGACTTTCCTGCTAGGATTCTTGGTGAAGTTGTTGATGCCCCAAGGCTCGGCGTGGAGAAGACGGTCGAGAAGGCCCTCTACTACCTCCGTGAGGGGGCTGATATAATCGACATCGGCATGGTTGCCGGAGAGACTAACCTTGACTTCATCGAGGAAATACCGGAAATCCGAGAGCAACTCAAAGATAACGGCTTCGACGTTCCCATAAGCTTCGACTCGCTCAACACTGCTGAGATTGAGAAAGCCTTAGACTACGCCGACCTCTTCTTAAGTGTCGATGAGGGCAACCTTGAGGCACTCGTGACTGAAAAGCCCGTTGTCCTGATCCCGACGAACCAGAAAGAGGGCTTCTTTCCGACAAAACCGAGCGAGCGCGTCGAATTCCTCGAAAGGCTAAAAGAGAGGGCTTTTGATTTAGGTTACAAAACGGTCATCCCCGATCTCATCCTTGAGCACGTGCCTCACCTGGCGCGTTCTATCACAGCATTCCAGCTCTACCGCGAGAGGAATCCGGATGACGTTCTGCTCGCGGGTGTCGGGAACGTGGTTGAACTCTACGACGCGGACAGCGTTGGAATGAACGCTCTCCTCGCTGGAATCGCGAAAGAACTTTCCATAAGCCTGCTCCTCACGACTGAAGTCAGCGCGAAGGCAAAGGGCTCGGTGAGGGAGCTTAGGCGGGCGGTGGATATGAACCTCTTCGATATGCCAAAAGACCTCGGCTTTGACCTTTTGCTCCTCAAGGAGAAGAGAGCAAGCGAGTGGAGGTTCGAGCCAGCCGAGAAAATCATCGAGGCCGGGGAAAGGCCCGTTCAGCTTGAGCCGGTTTACTTCCGGGTCTGGGTTGAAAACGGAAAAATCTGGGTCAATGCACACCGCGGGACCGAGGCGGTGCTCACCATAACCGGAGATGAGCCCAACGCGATAATAGACACGATTTTGGAGCACTTCGAGATAAGCCCAAGGCATGCCTTCTACCTCGGGAGGGAGCTTGAGAGGGCGAAGACTGCCTTGAAGTTAAGGCGGAGCTACGTCCAGGAGGTCGAGCTGTTCGGGGAGTTCTACGTGGGGCAGACCCTTTAGTGTATGCGAATGCGTGTATACACTTTTTCCGCTCTTCACCTATACCTTCAGATATGCCTTCAGAAAGCACTGGGAAGGTGAAGATATAGCAGACGCATGGGAAGCCCGGTGCTGAGCGGTTTTACTCTTCCTCCAGGTACGGAATCCTCGGCTTCCGGAACTGTTCGTCCAGCTCCTCTCTTCTGCCCTTAACCTTTCTGTAGAGCGCCTCCACATCCTCTTTTCCAGGGTACTTGCCCCTGAGAACCGTCAGGATACCCTCAAGGAAGCCCAGTATTGAGACCTCTATGAACTCCTTCCCTTTCTTGCTTTCCAAGCCTTCGTTCAGCCTCACGAACGACTCGAGCCTCGCCAGGAGTGCTTCCTCCTCAAGCTCTTCGAGCAATTTCTTGACCTCTTCAACTT
This sequence comes from Thermococcus pacificus, assembly GCF_002214485.1. Classification (NCBI taxonomy): domain Archaea; kingdom Methanobacteriati; phylum Methanobacteriota; class Thermococci; order Thermococcales; family Thermococcaceae; genus Thermococcus; species Thermococcus pacificus. The sequence goes on along the minus strand of NZ_CP015102.1, from coordinate 1,590,606 downwards.
CCGGAGCCTCAACGGCCATTTTGTCACCACCTCCTTCGTTAGAGTTTGAGTCCGAAAAACCTGACCGCGTTTCTCTCCGTTGTCTTTTCAATTTCCTCAAATTCCAGCCCCTTAATCTCTGCTATCCTCCTAACCGCGTACTCAACGTTCCAGGGGTAGTTCTTCTCACCCTTATACGGACTCATGTATGGTGAATCCGTCTCCACAACGATGCTTTCAAGCGGAAGAACCTCGGCTGCCTCCCTAACTTCTGGAATGAAGTCTATCCCCGTGTTTATGCCAATTATATGTCCGTTCTCCGCTATCTCAAGGGCTAACTCCTTAGGCCCGCTGTAGGAGTGGAAGTAGGCTCTAACTCCCGCTCTCTGAATGGCTTCAAAGACCTCCCGTTCGGCATCGCGCGCGTGGAGAACGACAGGGAGGTCGAGCTCGACCGCAATGCCTAGAAAGTGGTGGAAAATCTCCCTCTGGTTCCTCCTTTCCTCCTCGGTCTTCGCGTAGTAGAAGTCCAGCCCAATCTCTCCGAGGGCGACTATCTCGCCGGCGTGCTCACGGATAAAGGCTTCAACCTTCCCGACCTTCTCCCAGTTGCCCCTCCTTGCTTCGTTCGGCGCGTAGCCGAGGGTTGGCTGGATGAAGCCGAAGTAAGGCCTCAGAATCTCCCAGCTCTTCCAGACGTGGAATTTCCGGTATTCCGTGATGGAATCGACGACAGCTTTAAGGCGCTTCCTGCTCTCCTCTACGATTTCCGGTGCTTTCCCCTTGAACATCTCAACGTGGGCGTGGGCGTCTATCATAGTGGCCAGTTTGGACGATGATAGAAAAGCTTTTCCGTTGTTTTTCGTAACAACTATTGGGGATGTAACATGGAAAACAACACCGGTGCCACCCAGGCGCTGGAGGAAATTGTTGAGGCCCTCCGGAACAAGTCCCCCAAGGAGCTCCTGAGCTACGCGATATTCAACGAGGAGGATGAAGCCGAATATTACGCGGAGCTTGCTCGTAGGGTTAGTATGGTGAGCGTGAAAGTCCTGTTCTTGAAGATGAGCGAGGAAAGCAACAACCACCGCGAATGGCTGTACCACCTCTTCAAGAAGCTTTACCCGAACGAGGAGCCCGTGAAGGTGGAGGCTCCTCCCGTTGAGGTTGCCCCCTTTCTGCAGGAGTTCGAGACGGTTGATGACTACGTCTCGGCCCTCGAGTACTGCATGGAGAGCGAGCTCTTCGCGAAGAAAACCTACGAGATCCTAGCAAAGGTGGCGGAAGATGAGGACACCCGTGCTCTGGCCCTCCACCTCGCCACGATGGAGGAGGAGCACTACCATGAGATACGCAGGCTGTACGAGCTGATAACCCTAATGAAGGAGAGGGATATCAACCCCCCGCACCTGGACCCCGGGGGATATCTCTTCACGGACGACACCAAGGCCAAGTACTTCCTCCTCGACATGCTCGACAGTAACAGGGTTCTGAAGGCCCTCGTGAGGGAGAACCCGGAGCAGTTCATGAAGCTCTTTGAGGGGAAGGATGCCTCGGCGGTCTGGGTCACCAAGACCGGCGCAGAGAACTCTATCCCCCCGAGTGGAGTCCCGACCCTCAGGAAGGACCTGTTCAGGTTCTTTGAGAAAGCATCCCGCGACGGAAAGCAGGGCATCGTTTTCATCCAGAACTTTGGCTACCTGGTCTTGGAGCTCGGCTTCAAGGACGCTATAGACTTTGCCCTGTACCTCAAGGACAGTGCTCTCCATTATAATGGCTACGTCGTCATGACGGCCGTCCCAACGGCCTTTGAAAAGAAGGAGTGGTCGCTTCTGACCTCGGAGTTCGTGGAGATATCGTGATTAGAGCTTCCTTGTCTCCCAGATTACCCTTCCATCTTTCCGCACAACCTTTAGAATGCGGTGGTAGGGTATCTGGGCGTCGCCGACGAAGAAGTAGCCGTGTCCGAGCTCTATCACCTCAACTGGAATCCTCTTGACGTCCCCGTAAGCTCCCCTGTGCTCAATGACGACATAGTAATCGCCCTCATTCTCCCGTGGGTCATACTTGATTTTTGCTAGGACTTCCTTGACGAAGCCTTTCCTCATCAGAGCCACCCCAATATCTCTCTGAGGTTTCTCTTCCAGTCGTCTATGTACCTTCCGTGGCCTGGGAGGCCAAAGTCCACCTCAAACTCCAAAAGTTTCTCAAGACTCTCCCTCAGCTCCCAGCCGTTCCCTGTCGGAAGGTCGGTTCTCCCGACGGTGCCTCTGAAGAGCGTATCGCCGGTGAACATGAGCCTCGTCTCCCCATCGTCCAGATAAAGACACGAGCTTCCGGCTGTGTGACCCGGCGTGTGGACCAACTCAAGCTCCAGCGAGCCGATTCTGAGCCTGTCTCCATCTTTGAGCTTTAAATCCACCTTCTGCGGCTCAAACTTTCGCCCGTAGGAGTAGGCGAGGATAACGTAGTCATTGCCTTTCTCCAGCGTTTTTGCGGTTACCTCGTGGGCGGCGAAGAGGACTTCGATGCCTTTTCCTTCAAGCCACTCCCTCAGCGGCCGGTTTCCCCCGACGTGGTCGAAGTGCTCGTGGGTGTTGAAGATGATTGCCTTCTTTATTCCGTTAAGGTAACCCTCTCTCTCCCAGATTCCAGTGTGTACGTGCCAATTTACCCCTGTGCCGGTGTCGATTATTAGTGTCTCCTTGCCATCTCGCACGAGGTAGACATTGGAGTCCCACGCGATTCCGCGAAGCATTACAGTATGAGGAGGAACCTCAACAGGCACTAACTCTCGCGGGAACTCCTCAATCTGGCTTATCCTCACGATTTCACCTCCTAAAAGGGCTCGAGGGAGGACCGCCTCTTCATCTCGGGGGAGCAGTCCCGTCAGGAGGGATGAATCTCTTCATCGCCCAGGAAATCTAAAAGCCCGGAACGGGCTTTATTTTCCGAATACGGCCTTTTGATGGGAGTGAGACTCATCGCCTCACTCATCGATTCATCGCCTCAATTCCGATTAACTCTCTCAAACATGCCTTAAAAAGGTTTTATCCCCTAAAATTTTCAAACAGGTTAAAATTCATCGCCTCACATAACTCAGTGAATCATAAGAAAAACTCAAGTCATTACCAAAACCATCCCCAAAATCCTAAACTAATTTTTTATTCCAAACACTAATATTACTCGTGAAGTGAGGTTCAATGTCGCGTAGAATAATAGTCTGGTATGAGTATGCGGAGGGCACAGTAAAACTTGCACTCCAAGAACATGCACTAGCCTTGAACAAAAACGGATATGAACTGATAATTCCCGTAAACTCAAAGACAATACTTGAAGGACTGAATGATAACATTGAGAAAAAGCTCGAAGAATTCTACCTCGAGGGACACGGCGAGATAGTACTAATTGTATCCCCCCAAGGAGACATGATAGGCTACATGTTCTTAGAGGAAGAACTCCAACAATTAACCCAGAGAGTATCAGCGTCACATAGTTTCAAAAAGCCTCTTCAAGATGTTCTATCAGTCACAGAGGATGTGGAGAATCCTCTCCCAGCTTTGTGAGCCCCTCTTTTTTCTTTTTACCATTTACCAAAGGAATCACAGGTGGAAAAATACTAAAGAGAGACTTGTTGAAGATTTGCTACCGAAAGACAGGTCTGAAAATCATCGGTGTCCATTAAACTGTGCAAATAAAGATTTTGTTACACCGTGACAAAATCTCTATTTTTAAACCCTTCGGACAAACATGCGATTAAAAGTTATGGAAAACATGATTTTAGTGACATAAATTGTAAAAAATGGAGATAATAATGACAAGTTTAACTTTGTTACATTACGGTATCTTTTTAGTTTAAAAAGTTTAAAAGCAAGTGGGGATCTTACCCAAGAACCTCTATCATAAGAAGTGGGTGCATTCTACGTAAGATAGCAGAGTGGCCCCGTCGTGCACGGTTATTTTCATAGCGGTTCCTTCAGGAGCATTGATACTAATTTAGTATGGTAATGATGCATTTAAAAGGTCTTTTAATAGTCTAAAGAATAATATGGCCTAAACCGAGCGTGCTAAGGACTGTTAAAGTTATCCGGGCTTCGCTTCTTTTCTTCCCCTTTATCAATTTTTATGCCCCTAAATCTATCCCTTTAGAAGTTGGAAACACATCACCCCAAACTGGTAAGTTCGCCGTTCGCGTATTTAAACATGCTCCCTCGGGCTTTATTCGGGTACCACTGCGATTAAATATGAGTTTTTAGCAATTCTTAATCGGTGGGAGCATATGTAGTTTCGAGAGAGGTTTTAGATAGATACGTAAGAGCACTGGTTAATTCCGGATATTCGAGTTCATCAATAACGAAGAGACTTCAGGTTATTGAAATGGTCTTGAGAAACTTTGGAATGCCGGAATCATTGATTGATGTACTCAAACGCCCTAAAAGGGAAGCAAATATTGCAAGAAGGATAGAACAGGAGGGGAATACACCATCTTTAGATATTGAAGACGCAAGAGAGTTCTTTAAGAGGCTTGAGATGCCCTTTCAGCTTGGAGAGTTAAATGAAACACAGTACATCAAAGCTGTAGCATTTGCATTGCTCTTATTCGCCACTGGAAGACGTGTGAGTGAAATAGTCCAAGTGAGAGCACAAGATATTGACTTTAAAACTCATACAATCCGAATACTGGTATCACAAACAAAAGAAGGAAAAATTCAAAAAATAACCTCTGGTGAAAGGATAGTTTTCGTGACAAAGGAAACAGAAGCAGTTCTCAGATTCTATTTAGAAATCAACAAAAAAGAAATAGAGGGGCAGGACGGCTATTTATTTATGACTCCCGGAAAACGAAGCCTGAAAGACACTTGCTTTTAGGCTTTTAACGGAAAAAAGATGGTTAAGAATCTTTTAGATGCATATCATCGTACACATCCATCTAATACATCACCATGGCAAGATTTTTATTTTCTTGGGATTCTACTCAGGTCTATTTCGGAAAGAACCTCTAAAAAATTGTTCATGAACTCCAGAAACTCGGATTCAGGAGGTCTTGTGAGAACCAATTCAAGTTCGTTTTCCACAAGCTCAGGTGCAATATTGAACCTGCCACTCTGAATAGATTTCAGATTTGTCCGGAGGTTTTCGCTAGTCCTTTCAGGACTGAACCTCATGCTAAACTTTATCTTTTCAACGGCATCATCAATAACGTCCGAGTAATCATAACCAGCCTTGTAAAGCATAAAAACGTCGTAGAAATCCCTCAACTTTTGAATCCTTCGTGTTAAAATAGCTCTAATCTTCTCGGCCAAAATTTCCTCAGGAGAATACGCTGTGACTGGAAGCGTTGAGTACTTCTCAAGCTCCTCAAAGAAGTATGCCTTCTCTTCATTTTCAAGTTTAACCCCTTCAAGAAGCGTTCTAGCTTGCACTCTCCTTTCTTCGAACAGTACTGGCTCGAAAAAGTTGACCTCAATCTTCACGACTTCACCCATTGGCATAAACAGGTGGAAAAATACTATCTTCCTGTTCTCGTTCCCCTCAAAGTGGACGAAGTTTCGATCGTAGGATTCTCCTTCAAAAGGCCTGAAGTTCAGGCCAAACCCTTTGGCAATGTACTCAAGCTTTTCCGAGAGCCATCTCACTTCAGAGCTTATCAACTTTCTCCTTTCCGAGCGGGAGAGCTTGTCCCGTAGTGGGAACGTGAAGTCGAGGTCAACACTGAAGCGATAATAGCCCAGATAGCATTTAACCAGACATGTTCCGCCCTTGAACAAGTACCGCTCGTGGAACCTCTCTTCTCCGTAGAGTTCTCGTAAGATTGCGTGCAGGAGGGCGTCTCTTCTCACAAGTAGCGGTTTTTCAATGCCAGTCTTCCTGATTAGGAAGCCAGTGAATTCATCACTTGGAAACAATGGCCTCAACCTCCCTTTGAACTGATTTTGGGTAGGCTTTAGAATATTCTATTAGTTTTTCTTTTCTGGCCTTTGCAAAGTATTCCCGTACAACGGCATCTGCATTAAGGCGTTTGTTGTACCGTTTTAGATAAATGAAGTCTAGCAGGGTTTTTTCTAGGTCTGAATACTGAATTTCCCTGCGTTTAACTACTCCAAAGCCTAGGAGAGATCCCTTCAGCTTGACAAACTGGACCCTCTCGCCGAGAATTGTAACCGGTTTTGGCCTGGTTATCACCGGTGTTATCAGGAAAATCCGGGAGTAGTACTCGTAGGTTGCTCCGTTCAACTTCAAAGCCGTGTACAGGCCGAAGTACCACTTCAGTGTCAGCTTATTCATGGCCTTTGAGATTAAAGTCAGTGGATCTGGAGTCTTCCCGAACTTGTATTCTTCCAGTGTTTTTACATAATAAACCCCGCGCAGGATTCTAATGAGATAGCCCCTGCTTATGTAATAATTCACAATGTACTCAAGGCTCTCTCCAAATCTTCTGCAGATTTCCTCCAGCTCGTCCCTAGTGATTACCTTTCCCCCATACCTCGAAAGAATGAACTGGGTTATGAGCTTCATGCTCGGAGTTATCAACTAATCCTTAAAAAAGTTAAGGGTTAATTTATAACAAGAAAAAGGAGAGACGTGTCATGTGAACTTGAAACTCTAGTCTCCACTTCTTCTCGAAGGGTGAGAGAATATCAGATATGAAAAAGTTAGGTTTTAACTCTCCGAAGACTTCATCGGTTAATATCGCCATCTCGGGAACTTTAACAAAAACTATTTTAGCATTTGATTGAATGTTACTGTGGGGTGAAACCTTTTGGTGAGTCCACTCCTTATGCTTTACACCAAACGCAAGGAGGATATTGAGAAAGCGCTTGAATGGCTCAGATCTTCTGAAGTATGCTTTGACGATGGGAGTTTCGCCTCAATACGGAGAGGCCCCATGATCACTACGGTTATCTATTATCTTCAGCATCACCTGGGTTACAAGGATGGAGTTTCACTAGAGGAATTGAAAGCCTTCCTCTACTGTATGCTGCTATCTGAAATCAACAAATGGGAGAAAACCGTCAAAGCGATAGCTTGGTGCCCCATTGAGCAGACTCTTGAGGAAATTAGTGGGCATGTCATAAAAGTACATAATGGGAAATTTATCGTGGATCCTGAAAAAGTAGTTGGAAATAGCGGAATTCCTCCATATTGGCGCGCACTCGAACCGGTAGTGCTCTCAGCTAAAAAAATTTGTAATGACATTTTGAACCCTCCAAATGAACGAATTGAGAAACTTTTATCCCAGCCTCCCCAGTCACTTCAAAAGGATCCAGAAATGGAAGAGTATCTCTCCAGAATAAGATATGAGATAAATCATGAAACTCCAAGCCGCTTGGAGAAAAATAGGAAGGATCAACCCTCGTTTGAAAACAAACCCATGCCCAAGGTCTGGTCCCGACAAAATGACCTTAAGAAGTTTGTTAAGCCCGAGGGAATTACTGCCCAAGAAGTACTACGTGAGTACTCCGATCCCGATATTTTACGGGATATTGAGAAAGCTTACGAAATAGCCTGGCAGAAGGAGAAACTTCTGTACGGAGAAGGATACATAAAGTTCTTGGTCAGCATGGCGGAATATTACTTGGAAGAACACTCGATGAGACTCCGATCAGAGCTCGCTAGACTTTTGGATGAAATTTTTGGTTCGAACACTAGGAAAAAAGCCGCAGAATACTACATCAAAGCTGCTCGTATTGCAACCGAAATTTCTCTGATTTACTTCCCCAAACTGAATTATCCTGAAGAAGCAGAGAAATACCTCAAATTAGCTGTGGATCTTGAAGAAAAGGCTATTGAGCTTGGGTTTACCCCCGAATACCATTCAATAACACTAAACAATCTTGGAACGCACTATTATGAGACCAACCGTCCCAGAGAAGCCCTCAGGGTTCTCAAAAAGGCCCTCAAATACGCAAGCACTCCCGACGAAAAGGGATTAATCCTCCATAACCTTGCTCTGACCTATGCGGATTTAGGAATGAAAACAGAGGCTGTGGAGAGCATGGTAAAGTCAATATGCATCCATTACGCTGCCCAGCACGATTTTGGGGATGTTTCCCTGTACGACGATGGAATCAACAGGATAATTGAAATGACCGGGGATCCTAATACTGACATCCAAGCTCTGAGAATTGCACTAGATTTCATTGGAGGGAACCTGAATGCAACTGAAGCGGTAGAGTACCTCCAGAGAATTAACACCAGTAAATGGCCTCTTTCCAAAGCGCTTCTTCGTGCATTGACTGATGGGGATGTTTCCCTGCCAGATAGCGTTTCAGAATGTAAGAAACTTTTGGAGAATGTAACTAAAGCCAGAGAACACACAGCAAGACGTTCGATGGGGGTGAAGGATTAACTTGCTCATCCTGTGGATGAGAACGCCAAATTGGGGATGGAAATGCCTCATAGTCCAAACAAAGTTGGAAGAAAACTCTCAGAGTGCGAAAATACTTCCTGCATAATGGACGTCCTCTTTGAAGAGGACCTCATCAACGCCGAGCAATCCAAACTCCTTTACAGCAAACCAAAACTCATTGATCGCGTTCAGTTGAGTAAAGTTAGGGGGATGCTACTCGGAGTTCCCATCGGAGATGCCCTCGGTTCGCCGTTTGAGGGAAGGCCACCCAGTGAAGAAAATTTCAGGATGATAAACGACTACCTGCCGGAAGCGCACATCACGGATGACACCCAGCTGACTTTCTGGACCCTCGAGGTGTTCTCGGAGAGGGGATGGTTCGACCCCAAGGCCCTGGCAGACAGGTTCAGCTCTGAATGGATAATTGGAATCGGGGGCAGTGTTAGAAGGTTCATCCGAAACTACAAGGATCTCGGAAAACCATGGTATCTCTCAGGCGTTGAGAGTGCGGGAAACGGCGCTTTAATGAGACTCTCCCCCGTTGTGATACCCCATCTGCTAAACCCCACCAGAGAACTGTGGAGCGATGCAGTAATTACCATCTATCTAACCCACAACGATAGGCTGGCGATTTCGTCCTCGGTAGCGTTCACCAATATTCTCTGGGAGTTGTTCATGAAGGATAAACCCCCTGAACCGGAATGGTGGGTTGAAGAGTACGTAAGTGTGGCCAGGGAAGTTGAGGGCGATTTCTCCCGATACAGCCCGAGGTTCGGAAAATTCAAATCCTACTCTGGGCCGGCTTGGGAGTTTGTTGAGAAGACCTTGGAAAAAGCTCTCTCCAGTGGATGGAGCCTTCTTGACTTGAACACCGCCGTTGGCTCGGGTGCATATCTCCTCGAGACCGTGCCTATGGTTCTCTACACGATGATGCTCTATGCTGATGACCCGACGAAAGCAATTACTATGGCCGTTTCCAGCAGTAAAGACAGCGATACTGTCGGGGCGATAGTTGGCTATCTGGTTGGGGCCCTTCACGGGGTTAAAGCGTTTCCTGAGCATTTACTTGCCCCGGTACTTAATGGGAACCTCATGCCACGCACCTTTGTAGACTTGGTCGTTAAAGTAGAGACTTTCCTCATGAACCCGGCAAAGGGAAACGTTTTGAATGGCCATATCTGGAGGTGAAAGTCGTGAATATGGGTAATGAGCCTGATTTGGAGTCTAGACTTAAGGGCGGGCTCTGGGGAGTCGTTGTGGGAGACGCCTTTGGCTTTCCGTTCCAGTTCTGGAGCAGAGAACGGATGAGAGAGGAATACCCCAACCCTGAGGATATTCCAATGCTCGATGGGCTTTGGAGCGATGACTCATCTCTAACTCTGGCGACCGCCCACGCGCTAAAAGACGGTTACAGTCTAGAAAGAATTGCCCAGAATTTCATCAGCTGGTACTATGATGGGGAGTTCACTCCAAGGGGGCACGCTTTCGATGAGGGCATCACGACGTCACGCGCGATAGAACGCTTGGCCAAAGGGGTCTTCCCATTGAACGCCGGCGGGAGGGGTGAACGGGACAACGGCAACGGCTCACTGATGAGGATCCTTCCGGTCGCTTACTACGCATACTTCAAGATGAAGAACCTCGAGGAGCGACTTCAGATGATCCATGAAGTTTCAATGTTGACTCATGCCCATCCTCGCTCCCTCGTGGGTTGCGGCATTTATTCGATGGTGGTCTGGAACATTCTAAGCGGGCTTGACAAGTTTGATGCGTATTCAGAGGCAGTTGAACTTGCCCGGGAAGTTTATTCAATGGAACCCTTCTCGCGGGAGCTTGAGCACTATGAACGAGTACTAAGCGGAAAGATTCACAAGTTTGCTGAATCGGAAATTCGCGGGAGTGGTTACGTTGTTCACACACTCGAAGCGGCTCTCTGGGCCTTTTTGAGAAACAACAGTTTTGAGGATGCTATTAGGGAGGTTGTGTCACTGGCGGAGGACACCGACACGACAGGCGCAGTGGTTGGAGGCCTGGCAGGAACGTATTATGGCTTTGAGGCCATTCCTGGAGAGTGGCTTGGAAAGATAGAGGCCAGAGAACTAATTGAGGAGATAATCAATGATTTTGTGTTTTCCCTTATTGAAGCGAGGAGGTGAGCAGTATGGGGGTTACCGCGTTCATAGTTGTGGGGAACAGGCCAGGCTTTACACCCGGAATACCCAATCCGGGTTACCTGCTGTTGCTCTACGAAAACGATAGACCTGCATGGGAGCTTATCCCACTTTACCCCGAGTTGCGGAAGGATCTAGGAAATTCTAAGATATTGATACCCTCAATAGAGAACATGCTTGAGGATGCCCTGCTCATGATCGGAATCTACGTTGTTAAAGATGAAGAGCTAATAGAGAAGGCAAGAAGGATTTTCAGAGATTCTTTGGAGAGGAGGATTGAAATCTATGCCTTTGACAGGAGAGAAGTTGAGGATTTAAGGAGTATTGCCCGGAGGAAACTTCAGAGATACGATATTGGCCTCATTATCGCACCCGGGGAAGACAGCACGATACTCGGACAGCTTGAAGTCCTAAGGGAATACGGGGATCTTTGGTATCAAGTTAACCTTCCTGACAAAAAGCTCTCCAATACTCCTGGATTTTTTGACGAAATCCCGCTTCAGGAACATAGTGACTCCCCCCGCTGGGAATACACAGAAGCCTTCTGGAAAATCCTTAATAAATTAGAAGAGAAGAGCATTGATAAGAAGAAATTTAGGAGGGGTATTGAGGATTTTAACAGTTACAGAGAAAGATTTAGAAAGATGAGTGACGATGAGATCTACTCCACGCTTGTCCAGGTGGTCTTCTACTCTGGAATGAATGCTAAAACTGTCTCAAAAAAGATGCCCACCATCTTAAAGTACCTTGGAGACTTCAGAAAGGTCGCAGAGTACACAGAGGAAGACATTAGGAGAATTATGGACGATAGAGACATGATCAAGAATCTCAAAAAAATACAAGCGTGTATTCATAATGCCAAAGAGTTCCAAAGGATAGTCGAGTCCCATGGTTCGTTTGTGAACTACCTTGAATCCTTTGAGGTCGATCCAACTAACTACCGGGACATTAAAACAAAACTAGTTCCGGAGTTAATGAAGAGATTCAAGGGTATTGGTAAGGTTACAGTTTATCACTTCCTCATGGACTTGGGCTTTGGAGTTATGAAACCCGACAGGACGATACTGAGATTATTCCACAGGCTCGGCTGGCTCCCTACTTCGGACCCAACTGCAGAAAACATCGAAAGAACAATCAAAATCTGCTCGGAGATATCTAGTGAAACGGGATTCTGGATACGGGCAGTTGACATAACCCTTGTGGCTTTTTGTCAGGAGGGAGGCAACCAAGGGCTGGGTATCCCCGCAGGGATATGCACGAGGAATCCCAAGTGTCTGGAGTGTCCTCTAAGAGAGCGCTGTGTACTCCATAAATAATGATTTCTCTGGATTTCGGGTTTTATCCCCCCCTCCCCCTCTGAATTTACAAAAAGAGAGGGAACTTAGTTAGTACTTACTCCTCTACAATCAACCTGACGATAGCTCTTCTGTGGTCGTTTATCTCAACTCCATTTCCAGTAGTTTTCAGGAGTTTTATGTCCACGAGTCTCCTAACGGTCTCATCAATCTCAACGCTCTCTCCGTTCAGGATCGCCATGAGGACCTCAATGGAGTCTTCATCAAGCATCGGTTCAATTCTATCGCGAATTGTAAGTAGTAGCGCGCCATCTCTGAATATGTGGAGGGTTTTCGGGCGCATTCTTTTCCACTTCTCGTCGGTTAGCTTTCTGGTCGCCGCAAGATACGCGTATTCATCCGGGGCCTTCATCTCCCCAACGTTAACCTCAAAGTCCTCGTCAAGCAGTCTCGCCCTCCCCCTGTGTGGTGGATGGCGCTTCAAAAGCCACATCCCCTTGCCGGGATAGTGCGAGTAAGCGAATAGGTACCGCCCATTGCTCATCAGAACGTTTAACGTCCCGTAATCACTGAGCTCGTCCAGGAGGTCTAAAAGTTTTAGAAACAACTCGCGGATTGTTGGAGTCCCCTCGAGATTCTCCATTATGTAGCAGAACGCGGCTTCAGAATCGGTGGTTCCAAGGGGCTGGAGTCTCGTGGGCAGTTCCTCCACGCCATTAAGAACACCGTTGTGTGCAAAGATCCACTCGTCGTACTGGCCAACGCTGTAGACCCTCCTCACGAAGGGGTGAGTGTTCACGTAATTTATTTCGCTTGTGGCGTACCTAACGTGGCTTACCAGGATATGGCTTTTCACGTTAAGCCGGGGGAGTGAAGGTGCAATCCTGCTCCTGCAAGCGGGAATAGGTTGTTTTATGAGTGATGCCGCTCTTTTTCCATTGGTGGCAGTCACGTACCATCCAATGCCCCAGCCGTCCGGGTTGTACTCGCCTTTCCTCACGAAACCCTTCCAGGTGAAGCTGATGCCGACCCTTTTGTTCGCGTTAACACTAAAGAGCTCACACATTCACCAACGCCTCCTGTTCTCCATACTCCAATTGCTGTCTCTTCTCACCGAGTATCTCTCCCATAAGGTTCCTAAATTCTTCCAAGAACTTCTCCCACTCTCCCTCATCAAGAAAGTTTGATCCTAGGTCCAAACTCTTAATAAGGAGGGGTACCTTCTTTTCTGTCCCCTTAGTTTTGATGTTGAAGTGCCATTTCCTGTTAATCACGCTGGAAATGGACGGATAGAGCAGGACGACGGCATCTGCATTCCAGTGAGATGCATAAGCGTACATCTGGTACAAGTCAGACTGAGAAACCCCCAGCTTTTGGTCTTCTTTATCGAGAAGCTTGTACTTGGTGTCGATTATTATTTTCATCCCATCCGTCGTCTGTATTGTGATGTCGGGGATCAGCCAGAACTTACCCTCGGCAAGTAGGTTTCCAATGTGGTGTTGTGTTTTGATAATGCTTCCCTCGAACTCCTTGGGTAATGCTTCATACTCGCTGTTTGTTATCAGTCCGGCTACAAAACTCTCGAACACCTTCTCCATAGGCACTAAGAACGTGAAAGTCTCTATTCTTCCTGTTTGAAGTCGAAGTGTTGTTCCTGAGATGAACATCCTCGCAATCTCCACCAGCGGTTTGAAGACGGCGTTGAGCCTGTTAAAGTGAATCCGGTACGTTTCATAAACGCTTACCGGAACCAACGGAACACCATCGAGGATTTCCATGGCACTCCTTAATCTCAGGTAATTCTCGTGGGACTGCGTGAGGCGGGCCATTAGGTAGGCTCCGTACTTGAGGGTTCTGTTCAGTAGGCTATCCATTGTCCTGTCGTTGTACCTGACGGGGATAACGTGCCTCCTGTGCCACCTCGATGCATAGGCCCCAAAGTCTATCTGCCCCTTAACATGATTTAACTCCTCCTCAACACGTCTGTAAGTGTAATGTCTGTGGTAGCGCAGTGTTTCAAGGAGCTTCTGGGAATAAATTGAGATAAGGATCTCGAGGAACGGGGCTTTCTCCGAAAGAACTCCCGCTACTTCGGAGGGCTTTACTGGGATCTCCCCGCCTACAGCAAGCATTTTCAGCAGGTTTCCCATTATGAGTGTCTTGTGGGACTCAAGGTCATCATAGGAGCTCGTTCTCAGCAATTTCGGGAAAATCTGGAGGGTTAGATCATCGATCTGAACCACTCCAACGAAGTTCCTGGGCTTGATGGTCTTTCGGCCAATTTCGAGGAACTTGATTTCCTCGTTAAGCTTTTCGAGCTTGCTGAGCTGGTTTTCAAGGAGGACCAGAGTTTTTGAGTCCTCATCGAACTCTGCCTTTTTCCCGGTAGTGTAGTTGATCGGGGTAAACTCAAAGAGGTCAACTACCGTCACTTTCACTCACGCTCGGCCTCGATGAGTGCCTTTAGCGCCTCGAGGAAGCTATCGTCTGTGAATTCGTCCTCGCTCTTCAGCTCAATTCCATCCTCAGAGCTCCTGATGAAAGAATTCTCGGAATTCTTTGACTTTAGCACTCTCTCGAGTTTTTCAGGAGAATCATAGAAGTACTCTTGGAGCAGCGGTAGTATCTCGTGGAACCAGATCATCTTCAGCTCTTTCAGGAACTCTTCTCTGCTGTTGAGGTGATCATTGAGCCGGAAGTAGTAACTGTGCCCGATCTGGTGGTCTCTATCGTATTCCCTTTTGATCCTTTTGTTCAGGGCTTTCAGGGCACTCACCGCAATACCTGCCAGAGGTTTCACCTCTTCGCTAGCGTTGTCTATTATGTGTTCATTGAGGACAGTGTAGTCCGGCATCATTTCAATGAAACCGAACCTTCTCCTGAGGGCAACGTCCATCAGGGCAATGCTCCGGTCAGAGGTGTTCATGGTCCCTATGATGTGGAGGTTGGGTGGGACTCCAAAGCGCTTCTTTGAATAGGGTAGGGTTGTCACCGTTTCGTTGTCCATGAACAACCGCTTGTCGGTCTCGAGAAGGGTTATCAGTTCACCGAATATCTTTGGGATATCGCCGCGGTTTATCTCGTCGATTATCAAGTAGAACTTCGGCATGCCCTCGGCTTCATTCTTTATCTTCCTCTTTATCCGCTCTATTTCGTCCTTGCTTAAACTTGGAAGTCCAGTGTTTTCCGTCCATTCTTTCTCGACTCCAGCCCAGGCTAAAAGGGCATTGTAGGCGTTTCTGGAAATCCTCTTGAACACTCCCTCCTCAACCTTGAACAGGAGTTCCTTCTTGCCAGTTTCGGGATCCTCGTACGTTTCAGGTTTTATCCCCTCCACAAAATCCTCATACGAGAAGGCTGGATGGAAGGTAACGAATTCGAAGGCTCTGAACTCTCTTTTTGTGCCTTCATCCAAGACACCGAGAGGTTTGAGGGTATCAAATCCGATCTTTGAGGCTATCCACTGCGCCTCTTCATGGGACAACGGGAATAATGTGCCCCTGAGCATCGTCCTTACGGCGGGTGAATCGCTTATTGGTTCCTCTCTTTTCATTTCTTCGTACGTCGGGCCGTTCACAAGTTTGATAATTTTGAATTTGGCTCCTTCCTCTGTCTTCCCGGTGCATCTCGCGATGGCGGTGATTCTCTTGTAAGGATGCGTTAGATAAACAAAAGCTATGTCTCCTTCTTCCACGTCCTCGAAAGCGTGGCGGAGTTTACCGGAAAATACCTCCTCAAGACCTTCCTTAATCTGGCTGGGGTCGTACTTTGCGGTACTCATAACGAGGAGGTAATATTTGATGTCTTCCCTTAGAGAGGAATCTTTTCCAAGGCGATGGATCCCATTAGGCACTTTGTGCCTGATGTATTTGCTCGCCAACCATGTTTTTCCGGTTCCCGGCGGACCGTAGAGGATGAGCTGGCCCTTTCTCGATAAGATACTATCGATTTTCTCTTCGATTTTTTTCATCATATTATCACCACTATCCAAACCCTCTAAAATCCGAACTAGGCCTGATGAACCCCTTACAAGATACTTGGGGGTAGGAGTGAATACCCCACCAACCTTCTCCAGCGGAACTGGGGGCTTAAACTCCTGGAAATCCTCGAGTTCAGTCACGTAAAGCTCTCTAGCTTTTCCCCATCTCTCCTGGGCAAACTTCTTGAACTTTTCGTCCCAGTTAACGTACTCCTTGAGTCGAGCAAGTGCTTCCTCCTTAGGTACCTTCCGGAATCCCTCTTTTACACGGGATTTTCCAATGAAGGTCTTTTTGTAGGGCTCCGGTCCGCTGTCAGTAATGTAATGATAGACAACATCCCCAGGTTTTATTTGGTATTTATTGGGGGTTATCAAGATCTTGCCAACGTACCCCTCCTCTGGAGGTCCAGAAATCTCGACCCAGTGTTGAACAGAGGAAATTTCAGAGTCTGCACGAGAGAGATAAAATGCGAGTTCAAGCATATCACTAATACCAATTTCATTCTTTATTTTCCACAGTGCCCCCAATATGACAAGGTACGTGCTGACGTTTGATCTGCTCCCAAAGAAAATATCCACGCCTATTTCTTGTCTTACAGGATACCCAAAAACCTGTCTGTTGGCAGGGATGAAAATGCTTGGATTCACAATGCATAACCAGCTACTGATCGTAGATAGCTTTGTGTGGGGTTTTTTCATTATGGACTCCAAACGTGGCCGTAGAGAAGTTACCTGTTCAAACTCGTTAATGGCGTTCCCGATGGCAAGAAGTTCTCTGAAGTCTTGTCTGTTAAGGAATTTGAGGGCACCCTCCTCACCAGCATTAACACTCCCCCAGACCCACAAAACAGTCTTACCAAATGCCCTGTTTATTTCTGAGATTGTTTTGTCTATCTCTCTGTAGTCTTCCTTTGTTATCTCTTTGTTGGAGAGGATTGTTTTTCTGACCTTTTCTATTTTCTCGTTGATTTCTTCTTTGATTGAGTTCCAGTCGTCTTGGTACTTCTCTTTGAGAGCAAGTACAATACCCTTCAGTTTCTTTTCTAAGACCTCATCTTCCCTCAGCACCATTGGCAAAACCTCCCTTAACGCTGGCAGAAACGTCTTGTAGAATTCCAGCATTGAAGTAACCAACCACTCTACTATTTCTTCCTCAGTATCGGCGGGGGATTCATACGTCTTATTTGCTGTAAACCAGGTAAATACTACTTTATCCTCCCGTACTACAGGGGCACCAACTCTTTTCCCAAGTTCATCTAAATCCACATATTCTACGAGCAGATCTGCAAGTTTTTTGTTTAACTCCCTCTGCTCCCTCGGGAATTCTAAGTGAAGCCCTACCATAAACTGAGCGCCTTCCTCCTCAGGCCGTGCCAGCCATTCAAAATGGACTAGTTTTGAACTCACGTTGAGTTCGGGAGGGAGTTTAAGTTGATAGTAAATAGTGTGACCCTTTTTGGAGAAATATCCTAACTGGTTTCTTGAAACGTTAAACCCTTCTTCAGAAGCCCGTTTGATAAACCCCTCACCGGCCTTGCTAAGGATCCTAATTCCAAGTTCCCATTCTTCCCTGCCGATGTTAAATCCGAGTCGTTTGAGGTAGTTTTTGGCCTCTATGGTCGTGAACTCATTTATTGAAATGTCAACACCGGCCACTTTGGCAGCCTTAAGCACTACATATTTGACTGGATATTTCTTTCCCTCCACTACAAGGAATGTGTTTTGTGCTTGGTGTTTTGGAGGTACCCCTTCACGATTTATTTCATCAATCGCTTTCAGCACGTGCTCTCTTGTTATCCCATCAGGAGGAATCGGCATAGCTTACACCTCAAAACTTTCTCCATCCTTCAGGAGAACGACTTTTTCACTCCATCTCTCTTCAAACCAATATGGGCTTTCCGTGTGCACTGGGATTAAAACGTCCGGGTCAATATCATTGATGACCTCTTCCAGCTCTTCCTTAGAGATGTGACCAGACGCATGGAGCCCCTTCTCAAAGGTGGGCTTTCCGTCGGCATCAACGCTGAACCCGTGAACCTCGAAACGGAAGTACTGGAGCCAGTTCCAGAGCCTCAGAAAGCTGAAGGTCTGCTCCTCCGTAAAAGCCTCGCTCGAGGAGTAGATGTAAACCCCTCCATCGGGCATTACATCCAGAAGGTGCGGCATGTCGTAGAACGAGAAGCAGAGGATGTAGTTTTCCTGTTCCCTACGAAGCTCTTCGGGTGTTATCCCGATCTCGGGGTAGTTTATGAAAACCCATTCCTCCCACTTCTCAACCTTTGCCTTGGAGTTCCTGTAAACTCTCAGACCTTTTAGGTGGTTCTGCCCGTCTATCAAGCCCAGAGCGTGGAGGAAGTATGCGTCCTTCGTGGTCACTACCAGCTGCCTGCCAGTTTCCTCGGCAATCCTCTTGAAGCTCTCTAGCCGCTCGAAGTTTCTAGCCGAGAAATCGGCCACTACAAGCCCTTTGGCATCATCCACGATGGCTTTTGCATTCTGATAAACTTCTTCTTCCGAAACGTTCACGTCATCTCCTCTTCCGGCCCTCGTGCCCTCGGTTATCAGAACCTGAGCGCTTTTCGCAGCCCTGATGAACTCCTTTGTTTTATCCGCGTTCTTTCCATGAAGACGGAAGTCTCCGGTGTACGCAACGCTAATGTCTCCCTCAACGATGTAAGCGATGGCGCCGAAGATTGAATGATCCACAGGATAAGCGCGGATTTCAAAACCGAGATCTTGGTCCTCAACTAGGGAAACGTTACTCCCCCGTATGTAGTTCACCCTGTTGGGGTTTTCTGCCAGTTCAACATTGGCCCTCCATGTGAGGAATGACATCCCCTCCTCCGGGAGCTTTTCGGTTAGAAAAATGTCTCTGCTGGCATAGTACTTTAGCTTCCTGTTGGCTTCGAGAACATAGGGGTTCGAGTCGCTGGGCTTCCTTAGAGCATAGTAAGACAACTCCATCCCCATGTGACTCCCCCGGCTTGTGTCCCTCAAAGCCTTGAGGATTATCATTGTGGTTGGAGAGCCAACGATCGGGACTTTCTCATCAAGGAACGCGATGTTTCCAACGTGATCAAGGTGGGCATGACTTATCAGAACTGCGCTGACAGACACCTTTGGGGATTGCCGGACCTCTTCCAAGATATCAGCCGGAATAAGGTCTCTCCGGTAAACGTTGAGCCTTGGTATCAGGCCGAGTCTCCAGAGGTCGTGTATTCCGCGGGAGGGCCTCTCGCTTATGAACTCTTCATAATAACGGGCATATTTTGCGAAGTTCATGCCAAAGTCCAAAAAGATGCCATTGTTGTCTTCTTCCAAGTGGATTTTTGAACCTCCAATGGTGGTGGCCCCATCATAGACGGTTATTTTCATGGCGGTTCCCTCGCCTGCGAGAAATAATCTAAAAAACAAAAGGGTCAAATCCCCTTTTCTAACATCGTTACGAGCTTCATCGGGGCGGATCTAAGATACATTGGAGTGGGTCTGAAGACTCCTTTTAGGATCTTCAGTGGGATTGGTGGGCTGAATCTCTGGAAATTCTCCAGTTCGACTATGTAAAATGTCTCATAGTCACCCCACCGGTTCTTCGCGAATTCTTCCCACCGGCTGTCCCAGTTCTCGCCTATTATTGACTGTACATAATCTAGCATTCCATCAAGGTCGTATTGTACCGCAGGTTCTTTGACCGTGGATTTCCCTATGAAGCTTCGTCTCACAGGCTCTGGGCCCTTTGAGGTTATGTAGTGGTAAACAATATCTCCTTTGGAAACCTTCTCCATGTTCTTCCAGTATCCCTTATCCGCGGGGGATACGAGAATCTTCCCGATGTAATCAATTGTGGGAGGTCCAGAAGTTTCGATCCAGTATTTAGCCAGGCTTCCCATTGGGCAACACCCTTGGTAATAACAACTAGAAGGTATTTAAATTTTGTCAGCTCTAGGAGAAATCTGCATAACATTGATTTTGAATTTCACGGCATACTATGGGGATACGAAGAGGAGGTGCTTTAACACTAGAAGATGAGTCTTGTCAGGCTATGCCACGTGAGCTTTTCCATAGATGAGCTCGATTAGCGATTATGGGAATTGTATTCCACAAAAATTACACACTTTAACCTTAAAAGCATAGGTATCGATTCAACAAAGTGGGCGATGACTCTACAAATGATAAATGAGAAGTCAATAAAAGTATGTATTTACAACCTGGTACTTAAATTTAAGTAGGTAAAATCTCACCGATAAGGAATCTCTTCATCGCCCTCTCAAATTATTCGGAGGGGTTTATAAACTCAACCGCGAAGAGTGATTAGGTGACCCAAATGAAGACCGAACGCGCGAAGGAGATACTCCTTCAGCTTTTGAGAATACCCTCCCCCTCTGGCAGAGAAGACAGGATAATGCTCCACATCATGGAGTTCCTCCACAGGCTCGATTACGACGTCCACATCGAGAGCGACGGCGAGATAATCGATCTAGTTGTAAACCCCGATGCCGACCTCTTCTACGAGGTTCACGTCGATACAATTCCAATCCGTGCAGAACCCTTCGTCAGGGGCAACATAATCTACGGAACCGGCTCGAGCGACATAAAGGGCGGCGCTGCCGCGATACTCCTTATGATGGAGAGCCTGAAGAAGGAAGGAAAAGACCTCAACGTTGGCGTTGTTTTCGTCAGCGACGAGGAGCTTGGGGGAAGAGGAAGTGCACTCTTCATGGAGCGTTACAGGCCAAAGATGGCCGTCGTTCTGGAGCCGACCGACTTAGAGGTTCATATCGCCCACGCGGGCAACATCGAGGCCTACTTCGAGGTCGACGGAAAAGAGGCCCACGGCGCCTGCCCTGAAAGCGGAGTAAACGCGATCGAGGAAACTTACAAGATGCTCGAGGAGATGAAGAAGCTCGAACCCTTCAAGCAGAAGGGCAAGTACTTCGACCCGCACATTGGAATACAGGAGCTCGTCTGCGAGAACCCCGTATATCTTATCCCGGCGCTCTGCAAAGGCCGTCTGGAGGCGCGCCTTCTCCCGGACCAGGAGGTGGAGGACATACTCGACCTTCTCGACCCCATCCTTGACGAGTACACGCTGAAGTACGAGTACACAGAGATATGGGACGGCTACGAGCTTGATGAGAGTGAGGAAATAGTCCAGCTTGCCAAAAAGGCGATGGAGAAGACGGAGGTAGACGAGTTCGGGGGAATGAGGAGCTGGACGGACGCGATAAACTTCATGTACAACGGGACGAAAACCATAGTCTTCGGCCCCGGCAACCTAGATATCTCTCACACGAAGAACGAGCACATAGACGTGAGGGACGTCGTTACCGCGAGCGAGTTCCTGAAGGTCCTCAACGACATCTACGGCGGCGGGTGAGAAAACTCACGATTCGCCGGCCTTTTCTCCCTCCTCTCCGTCCTTCTCTTTCCCCTCCACCCAGAACCTTCTCGTCCGTATAAACTCTCTCTCGCGCTCCATGAGGGCAACCAGAAGGGCATCTCCCCTGTACTGTGCCAGAAGCCTCGCGGCAGTATCCGGCCCGGTCCCGTAGCTTGCTAAAGCCAAAACCGCCTCGAAACCGTAGGAATCCACAAGGTCAGCTGCCTTGAGCAGCTTCCTGTAGACCCGCTCTTCCTTTCTCTCAAGCGGCTTTCCATGGCGCACTTTTTCCAAAACGGGCAGGAAATCTTCCGCATCAATGGGGTGAGCAACTGCCAGCATTTTGGAGCCACAGCGCGGGCACTCCCTATCCCTTATGCTCCTCAGCCTTGAAACCTTCGTCTTCGAGTGCCAGCCGCAGTTGGTGCAGACCAGGACCACCTCGTGGTCAAGCAGTCTGTTCCTAAACAGCTCAAGGATTTCGTCCCGCTCGAGCACGCCGGTGAGCAGGAACTCCCCGCCGACGGTCATGTTGAGCCTCGCCAGCGTCGAGGGTTCCCTTCTAAGCTCACTCTTTACCCTCATCGTGCCCCTCTTGAGCATCTCGAGGACGAGTTTTCCTTTGCTTACGTCCACCTTGTCGTGGTAGAGCTCGTTCAGCGTCTCCCTCTCGATAATGGTCCCCTCGAAGAGCCTCTCCACACGCCTTATCTTAGCATCTCTCCTCAATGCCCCAAAGCGCTTCGCGACGTTCAACATACGCCAGCGGTAGGCGTGAGAATCTCTCAGCGCCCTTGCCACGATGAACTCCAGGCTCTCTGGCTCCTGATAGAGATAACCCTTCACCTCCTCCGGGTTCAGCTGGAAGGGCGTTTTAAACACTACTGCGTGGGCCTGCGCGCGAACCGAGAAAACCCTCCCGTAGCGCAGGATTAAAAACGAGTGCACGAGCCTCCCAAGGGCTTCGTTCGCCCTGTTGCCAAAGTCCGCGTGGATTACCAGTGCTTTAGGCGTGCTCTCAACTACGATGTCCCTATCAGTTGAGAACGGCTCGCCCTTTATCTCCTCGAAGGCTCGTTTCAGCTCCTCCTCCCTGAACTCGACGCCCTCCAAAAGCTCCTTTGCCTTCCTGAAGTCAAAGGCCAGCTCCCTCTTCAGCCTGCCGACGGCGAGGGCGACCCCAAACGGTACGGGAATCATCTCCCCCTCCCAGCTCGGTATCGCACTCTCCATGCTCCTGCTCTCGCGGACCTTCAAAAGCCTCGCCTCATCGTCTATCGTGAGCACTATCCAGCTCCGCCCGTTCATGACGAACTCCATGCCCTCCTCCAAATCCATCACGAAGCTCTCGTCAAGCCTCCCGATGATGTGCCCGCCCCCAGCGTCGAAGACCCTCCAGGAGACCTCGTCCGGAATCGTTGAGAGGTTCTCGTAGTAGTACTGGAACGCTCCCCTCCTAAGGTAGAGCAGTCCCGTTTCCTCGTCGTAGCCCACCAGCCTCGCGTCCTCTAAGACCCTCAGAACGTCGAGGTAGTCCTCCCAGCTCAAATCCCTGTAAACGTATGCCCTCCTCGCTATCTCGTAGGGTCTCTCGCGCGGCAACCGCTTGTACTCTATGAGCAGTCCCACGATGAAGTGAGCGAGAACGTCAAGGCCGCCCATCGGCTCAACAGCCTCAAAGCGGCCCTCAAGGGCGTGCTTCGCTATGACTAAACTCTGAAGGTAGTCCTCGACGTTGGAGGTTATCACATAGGCCTCACTGACCTCCCCAATCCGGTGCTTCGCCCTCCCCGCGCGCTGAACCAACCGGTTCACCTGGCGCGGGCTCATGTACTGGATAACGACGTCAACGTCTCCAATGTCTATGCCGAGCTCCATCGATGAGGTACAGATTAAAGCCCGGATTTTCCCCTCTTTAAGGGCCCTCTCGGCCGCTATTCTCGCCTCCTTGGAAAGAGAGCCGTGGTGAACCTCAACAGGCTTCCCCCAGGCCTTAAGCCTGTGGGCTAAAATCTCGGCAAACTGCCTAGTGTTCGTGAATATGAGGGCTTTTCCATGCTTTTCCACAATCTCCCAGAGGAGCCTCAGACGCGCCGCTATCTCCGGCGAGAGGCTCAGCTTTCTTGCAAGCTCCTCATCCTCCTCGCTCGGCGACGGGTAGAGGACGTGGAAGCGGTAGTTCTTCTTCCAGGGCGGCTTTACTATGACGTCAGCTTTCAGCCACTCCCTTACTTCCTCTTCGTTGCCGACCGTTGCCGTCATTCCAATCCTCTTGAACTCTGCTATCTCAGCCAGCCTCTCAAGGTTGAGGAGAAGCTGGGCACCGCGTTTGTTGTCCACCAGCTCGGCTATTTCATCAACTATAACGAACTTAACATTCTCAAGGTGCTTCCTGAGTGATTTGACCGTCAGGATGACACCGAGGGTTTCGGGGGTTATGATGAGCATCTGAGGTGGGCTCTTCGTCTGCTTGGCCTTTCTGTACGCTGAAGTGTCGCCGTGCCTCACCTCGACGCTTATCCCGAGCTTCCGCCCCCACCACTCGAGCCTGTCAAGCAAATCCCTGTTCAAAGCCTTGAGCGGGGCAATGTAGAGGGCGGAAATCGGCTTAAGGCCCCTCTCAAGGATTTCGTTGAACACCGGAAGGACAGCGGCCTCCGTTTTGCCGGAACCGGTGGGGGCTATTATCAGAACGCTTTTTTCCGAGCTAACCTCTTTAAAAGCGTCCTGCTGGAGTCTGTTGAGCCTTCCGAAGCGCTCTTTAATGGCCTTCTTGAGGAGGAGGTGCATAATGTGAGCTTTATTGGTGAGTTTATAACCCTAACCGCTAAGCTTATAAACCAACCTATCGCCCGATATGTCGGTGATAAAGATGAATGCCACGAAGAACGCAGAGTATGATCTGGCCTACGCAAAAAAGGCGATGCTCGTGGTAGTCATCCTCCCGCTCCTCGTCATGTACACGGAAGCGATGCTCACACCGGCACTGCCGACGATCCAGAAGGAATTTGCCATAAACCCCAACGACGTAAGCTGGGTTCTTACCATCTACCTCCTCGTCGGAACGGTCAGCGTCGCCCTCTTCGGAAAGCTCGGCGACATGTACGGCAAGAAGAAGATGTTTCTGGTTGCGCTGGGATTCTACACGCTCGGCGTCATCCTCAACGGCTTCGCACCGAGCTTCCAGTGGCTCCTCGTGACGAGGGGAATACAAGGCTTTGGCATGGCCATCTTCCCGCTCGCTTTCTCCCTGGTTAGGGAGGAGTTCCCGCCGAAGATGGTGCCCCAGGTCCAGGGAATGATAAGCGCGATGTTTGCGGTGGGTATGGTCATAGCCCTACCGCTTGGAGCTTGGGTCACGCAGAACTGGGGCTGGCGCTGGACGTACCACTCGGCGGCGCCCTTCGCGGTGCTCATGTTCTTCATCGCCTGGAAGGTGCTCCGGGAGAGCCGCTACATTAACCCTGGAAAGGTTGACTGGGTAGGGGCACTGCTCCTGGCCTTTACTGTCGTCCCGGCGCTCGTCGGCGTTACGAGGGCACCTAATGTGGGATGGACGGCCAGGGAAACGCTTGTCCTCTTCGTTGTGGCCGTAGTCAGCGCCGTCCTCCTCGTCCTCTGGGAGAAGAGGGCCGAGAACCCGCTGATACCAATTGAAATAATCTCCGCAAGGAACCCAGCGATAGTCAACATCGGGATAATGTTCGCGGCCTTTGGCATCTCCATGATGAGCCAGGCAAACACCTACATCTTCCAGATGCCAGCTCCTTACGGTTTCGGGAAGACTATACTCCAGAGCGGCCTCCTAATGACGCCAATGGCACTCGTTATGCTCATCGTTGCCCCAATAGCCGGAAAGCTCCTGCCGAAGGTGGGCGCGAAGCCAATCGCCCTGACCGGGGCCCTCACAGCAAGCATCGGCCTGGGAATTCTGTCGAAGTACGCCCCCCAGCTACCGCCTGACCACCTCTGGGCGTTCGTTGGACTCATAACGCTCGTCGGGACGGGGATAACCCTCATGAACATCTCGCTCATCAACGTGCTGGTCTTCAGCGTCCCGCCGAGGGCCATGGGAGTAGCAACTGGAGCGAACAGCCTCTTCAGGAACTTCGGTTCCACGTGGGGGCCAGCCATCGCCGGCACCATCATGAGCACATACTATACGGTGTTCCACCCGCCAGGGGCCCCGGAGTGGGTTAAGATAAAGATCCCGACCACAAAGGCCTACGAGGTGCTCTTCGGGACCTCAGCGGCCATCTTCCTGCTCCTGGCCCTGCTGATTTTGGCCATCAGAGAGGTCATGAAGGGCGGAAGGATCCACGAAGTGGAAAACGAGGGGGAGAAAGAGGTAGTTGTGGAGTAGATGCAAGACCCCACTTATCCCTCAAAAGGCAGTGTCATGCTGTAACCTTTTCTTTTTCCAAGATCTCCCCTTTGGTTTCTGTTGTCCTAAATCCAGCGGTAGAGCGTTCCTTGGAAGGCTTTAGTAACTTCATGTTACTATCTGACAGCGAGTTACACGATTTGGAATAAGTTGTAACGAAATTTTTAGGGATTTTGAGCAGAGGGCGAAGGGGAGTTAAAACACCATCAAGCCTATGGAAATTGGGGCATTTTTGGATTAGGGGGTTTAACCCCCGTTTTAACTGGTTTGAGCTTCTCTTCTCCCTCTGGAAGTCTCGTGCACATAAAAATCCCTCCAAGAAAAGATCCTTACGGGTGGCGTTGCTCTCTGAATCCAGCCTTCTGGTGGTGGGAAATCCAGCTGTTTCTGAGTTTTTCTGAGACTCCTCTGAGAAAAAGCTTATAAGATTCGAGGGTTCTTATTGTCTTGTAGGGCGAATGGAGGAAAAAGCCGCCCTGTTGCAATAAGACTCTAAGAGAATTGAAAGAGAGATACTCAATCCCACCCTGAGCTTTACGCTTTCGTTGCAATAAGACTCTAAGAGAATTGAAAGATGTTCGATGGAATGGTCAGGCAGGCGGCGTGTGGCTGTTGCAATAAGACTCTAAGAGAATTGAAAGGGAGGGGCCTGGTACCTCTTGATTGGTGCAGTCACGGTTGCAATAAGACTCTAAGAGAATTGAAACATGAGGGCGGCCATGATGCCCCCGAGTGTGCTGTTCGTTGCAATAAGATTCTAAGGGGATTGAAACTAAAACGCCTTGAGATAAAGCTCCTTTATCTCCTCCGGCGTCGGCTCCACGGGGTTGAAGGCAATTAACCCGTCGCGGTAGGCTTTCTCCGCCATCTCGTCGAGCTTTGCCATAAAGGTCTCCTCGTCCACAAGGTCCCTCAGCCTTGGGACTCCGAGCATCTCGTTAAGCTCCCTGACAACCTCAATGAGGTCCTTGGCGGTCTTGAAGCCGAGCTCCCTCGCTATCTCGGCGTAGCGCTTCCGCGCGTACTCGCTTCTCTCGGCGTTGAACTCCATCACATAGGGGATGAATATTGCGTTCAGGAGACCGTGCGGCCCTATCCATGCCGCCTTGTGGCTCATAGCGTGGGCTAAACCTAGGCGCGCGTTAAGGAACGCTATTCCCGCCATCGTGGCCGCGTAGTGGACTCTGGCCCTCGCTTCCTCGTCGCCTTTGACCGAGAGCGGGAGCCACTTGTAGACGGCCTTTATCGCCTGGATTGCCATCGCGTCGCTGAAGGGGTTTGCAGCCTTCGTCGTGTAGGCCTCTATCCCGTGGACGAGAACATCAAGGCCTGAGTTCCTGGCAACCTCCCTCGGCATCGTTCTCGGAAGTCTGGGGTCGAGGATAGCCACTTCCGGCGTTATCTCCGGCGTCACGATGTTGTATTTGACGTCTCCCCTCTTCAGCACACTCGCCGCCGAAACTTCACTTCCAGCGCCGCTCGTCGAGGGTATCGCGATTAGCGGTGTCCTGAGTTTGGGAACAGGTTTGGGCTTTGAAAAGCGGTCTATGAAAGCAATCTCCTCAAACTTCACCTCGGGAGCATCGTAGAAGACCTTTAAAGCTTTAGCCGTGTCGATGACGCTCCCACCGCCGAGGGCCACCAGTAAATCCGGCTGGAACTCCTCCCTCAACTTGGGGAGCAGCTCTTCAACCGTCTCGACACTCGGCTCTGCGGGGAGGCCTGTAATCGATAAGACCTCCGCGCCGGCTTCCCTCACGTAGTCCTCAGCCTCGCTCAGGAAGCCGTGTCTCTTCATCGAGTTTGAGGCGAGTATGAGAACGCGCTCGTAGCCTCTGGCCTCTTCTGAGAGAGCCTTCAAACTCCCCTCCCCTTCGATAATCCGGGTTTTCAGCCAAAACATTGGGTACCACCGAGATAACGTTGCATGTGAGAGCTTTTAACGTTCGCGGAGGATTGGGACAAGGGCCAGGAACATCAGTGATGAAGCGAGGGCAAAGTCGGCGGTAAAGCCCAGCGCTTCGACCACAAATCCACTTATCAGGTTACCGATTATGGCTCCCAGAGAGCTGACGAGGTTGTAGGCACCTATTAGGGAGCCCTTCTTTTTCGGTGGCGCCCTGCGGGAGATTATTGAGGACGTCGAGACGCTTATGTAAGACCAGGTGTAGCCGGCTATGACGTAAGAGATAAATGCCAGAACGAAGAAAACGCTCGCCCTCACAAAAGTCGAGACCGCCAGCAGAAGGAACGCGACTCCCCTCAGGCCCAGCCCCTTCTTAAGCGCCCCGTAGCCACCCGTCTTCCTGAGTCTCAGCCCAACGCGGGTGTACATGTAGGCCGAAACTGCGGAGTTCGCAATGCTCATGATGTAAAGCTCCGTCGCGCCCAGTCCCCTGCTTTTCAGGAGAACCGGAAACTGGGTGAAGTACAGCATGGCCCCAATCCAGAAGAGAATTGTGGAAATGTAGAGCCTTCCAAAGCCCTCCGTGGAGAACCTTGGGAGGTGTGTTATCATGTTCGGCAGGTACCTGAACTTTTCGACGACGTAGCCGGTGTATATTCCAAGAACCCGCCTGTCAATGTGGAGGGGAACCTCCCGTATGGTTTTGAGCCCCCAGGGGAAGGATAACAGTCCGATGAGGCCCAGAACCACGAATATATCCCTCAAACTGAGGAACCTGGCCATCACCAGGCCGAGGACCATGCCCGCGACCCATGCCCAGCCGCCTATCTCGTTGAACCTTCCTATGGCGTAGTCCCAGTCTTCCAGGCGGAACGCCTTGGTTATTATGAGGATTGGTAGAGGTATCGTCGCCGCGATGAAGAATGTGTAGATCGCGTTTACCGCCATAACCTGGTGGACGCTCTTTGCGAGGGCGAAAAGGATGGAAGCTACCGCGGTGCCCAAAAACCCCGTCAGGAGAAAAACCTTCCTCCTGTTGAGTTTGTCGCTCAACTTACCCCAGAAGAGACCGCCCAGCATCGATGCGGTGCTGCCTATCGCGTTCACAGCACCAACATCCGTCGGGCCGCCGCCGAGGTTCATCGTGAGGAGCGGGATTAGAGGAGCGGCACCGCCGGTTGAGACTTTAAAGGGAATGAACGAATAGAACCACTTTCCAGGGTCCGGCCGGTGTTTCATCTGCCGCCCCTTTTCCAGGGTTTTAAGGGTTGTCCGTTTTCTCTTCTGTGGGCGGCCCTTCAAACCTTTTCACCCCGGGCGGGGAGGAAGAGGGGTTTAAAAAGTTTGAGGTTAAAAAAGAGGGGAGGACGTTCAGTCTTCGTCATCCCAGTCCTCGTCCCATTCTTCCTCTTCGTCCCAATCTCCGTTATCCCATTCCTCTTCTTCGTCCCACTCCTCTTCCTCATCCCAGTCCTCGTATGCCTCCTCAACGGCGTCGAGGGGCTCGAACTCTTCCTCTTCTTCCTCAACCTTCCTGGGCTGGACCTTCTTCTTGGGCGGGTAGTACATACCGACCACCTCCCCTGTGAGGGGCGTTCATTGAGCGTATAATGGGTTTAAAAACTTTTCTGCTCAAATTCGCGGCAATAACTCGGTTTCCTAACGATTTTAGGGGCTGAGACAAATGTTAGGCACGAATAACGGCCATACCTGGGAGAAAGATTTATATACCCTTGAGGAACTCCACTTGGCTTCCCTCAAAAAATGAAGGGAGTAAATTTAGTAGCACAAAAGAAAAGTGCCGCATAAGAGTGTTTGGGCGAAAACAAGTAATTTGGTGGCCGGAAATGGAGGCTGAAAAGAACTCCGATGATGACGGCGGCCCCCTCGTAAGGGCCCCTCTCCTCGAGGAGGCCCTGGGGTTGAGGGAATCTACATAGACTACGAAGGAAGAAACCCAACGGGAACCCACAAGGACAGAATTGCCAGAGCCCACGTGGAAAAAGCCCTTGAGGAAGGCTATTCTGCCATCACCGTGGGCACCTGCGGAAACTACGGCGTTTCCATTGCTTACTACGCACGGCTCTACGGTCTGAAGGCTTTCGTTTTTGTGCCGGCTGGCTACACCTTAGAAAGGACCGGCGAGATGAAAGCCCTCGGCGCGGAGGTGATCCCCTGGCCGGGGACGTACGAGGAGGTTGTTGCGGAGAGCAGACGCTTTGCCCTTGCAAACGGTATCTACGACGCAAATCCCAGAAGTCATCCGGAAGTGGACTATGCCGGATATTCCTCGATAGCAGAGGCGATACTGCGCGAAGTGGAGCCGGATGCGGTGTTCGTCCCGGTTGGGAACGGCACCACTCTGGCAGGAATCTGGCACGGCTTCCGCGGGAAGGCTAAGCCGAGGATGGTGGGCGTCACAACAGCCTTTGGCAACCAGCTCCTCTGGGAGTTCTACGGCGACCCAAGGAGGGAGATAGCGGAGACGCCAGTCAACGAGCCCCTTGTCTCTGAGATATCCTTCGACCTCGATGAGGCAATGAGGGCCGTAAAAGAGTCCAATGGCTACGTCTTCGGCTTCGCAGATGATACTGCCCTGAGATGCGCCGAGCTGCTTCGCGTTACGACGGGCCTTTCGGTTTTGCCGGCCTCGGCCTTAACGGTTGCCGGTCTGATCAAGTTCGTTAGGAAGTTTGGAGTTAGGGAAGGAAACTTCGTGCTGGTGTTAACCGGAGGTGTCCACGGTGGAGAAGGCTTTGGTGCTTACGGAGGGGCGCTATCTTACTACGGATGGAAAAACGGCGCACGGGCTCGTGCGGTACTCGGGAAAATATAAGATAGCCGGCCTGATAGATTCAACTTTAGCGGGAAGGGACGCGGGAGAGGTGCTCGACGGTATAAAGAGGGGCATCCCCATATACGGAACAATCGAGGAGGCCCTCAAGGAGAACCCGGATGCAAAGTGGCTTATCATTGGCGTCGCCACACCAGGCGGTGTTCTTCCCCCGAGCTACAAGAGGATAGTTGCGAAAGCAATAAAAGCGGGCCTTGGAGTTATCAGTGGTCTTCACCACTTCCTCAGCGACGACCCCTACCTGAAGCGCCTCGCAAGGCAGAGCGGAGTCGAGATAATCGACGTCAGGAAGATATTCTACAACTACCGCGTTCCCTTTACCGGGAAGATAGAGGACGTCAAGGCCACCAAAGTAGCGGTTCTTGGAACAGATGCGGCCATAGGAAAGAGGACCACCGCGATAATGCTCCACGAGGCGTTTAAGGCCCTCGGCCTGAAGAGCGAGTTCATAGCGATGGGGCAAACGGGATGGATGCAGGGATTCAAGTACTGCATAGTCATGGACTCCATCATCAACGACTTCATTGCTGGTGCGATAGAAGACGTCTTCTACCGTGCCTGGGCAGAGGAGAGGCCGGACGTTATAGTTACACACGGCGAGGGCTCGCTCCTCCACCCGGCCTTTCCGGGCGGTTTCGAGCTGATAGGCGTTGCCAGGCCCGACTTCATCGTCCTCCAGCATGCGCCGGGAAGATTGACCTTCGACGACTTCCCCCAGTACAGGATTCCACCGCTTGAGAACTACATAAGGATGATCCTCTCAGGGAAGCCGCCGATAGCTATCACTATAAACACCCAGAACCTCACGAGGGAGGAAGCCCTCGAATGGGCAGAGCGGATAGAGAGCGAGACCGGGATCATGACGCGCGTCCCGTTCTATCAGGGAGTCTAGGATATAGCCAGGCTGATATATAGCAAAGCGAAAGAGCCCGCAGGGGTGAGAGCGGGTGAGTCTGCCGGAGCTGAAGTGCTTTGATTACATCCTCATAGAGAGGCCAAGGGTCTCCGCAAGGCGCATCTCAGCGAGGTACGTCCTCGGAATCGACGGTGAAGAGCTGGATTTCACTCTGATCCACCGCTACCACGAGAAAATCCCAAAGGTCGAAGCTTTTGCCAAGCTGGTCAGCATAATCCCCGCCATAAACTACGGCCTCTTCACTCCCGAGATACGCTTTGGCTTCTCCCTCGACCCGAGGGACCTCAAGTTCTTCCGCGACATGATGGAGGTAACCGCCCGCGACATCTTCGTCAACAGGATAGCCCAGAGGACAGGCTTCGTGAAGGAAGAGTACATCCCGAAGGAAGTAACTCCTGAGATGGCCGAGCCGATGGCTAAGCTTTTGCCCGAAAGCGTTGAGGAGGAACCAATAGACTTCGAGCCAGACCACTCCAAGTGTGCCGTCATGCTGAGCGGTGGCAAGGAGAGCCTCCTCACCTATGGGATTATGAAGGAGCTCGGTTGCGAGGTCTATCCTTTCTTTTACAACGAGTCCGGCGGCCACTGGAAGGTGGCAATCCCCGCCTACCGCTGGTTCGAGAGGAACGAGCCGAGAACCAAGAGGGTCTGGAGCAACGCGGACAGGCTCTACACCTTCATAGAAAAAACATGAAAATCCTTCAAAACGTGGGCAAACCAAGGGCCGAGGTCTATCCCATAAGGCTGTTCTTCTTCGCGGGCTACTCCTTCACCTTCCTCCCGCTGATGCACAAGTATAACATCGGAAACGTGCTCTTCGGCAACGAATACGACGACCCGAGGGGGTTAACCTACGAGTACAATGGAATCCGCCACTATTACGCCATCTACGACCAGAGCCAGGACTTCGAGAGGTACATGACGCGCTGGTTCGCGGAGAGGGGTCTCGGGATAAGGCAGTGGTCGGTTGTCAGACCTATAACCGGCCTCATCGTGGAGCGCGTGCTTCACAGCCGTTACCCGGAGCTCTTCAAACTCCAGAGGAGCTGTCACTCCGTCCACAGAGAGGGAGACGACTACGTCCCCTGCGGGAAGTGCTTCAAGTGCAATGGAATTCTAACTTTTCTCCTCGCGAACGGCATAGATCCAACTTTGATAAAATACAAACCCGAGCACGTTGAAGGCCTTGCCCGGCGCATAAACGAAGGAAAAACCCGGCTGGACAGGGAGGAGCTTGAGCACTCACTCTACCTCATAAAGCAGAGAAATCCCGAGTTCCCGCTCGAAGGAAAGCCCCACTGGCACGTTGAAATGCTCCACTTCGACGGCAGGAACTCAAGCTTTGATGCCATCCCCAAAGAGTTCCGCGAGAAGCTCTACAGACTGCTGGAACCCTATACGAAAGGCTACGCCTACTTGAAGGGTGACCACTGGGTTAGAATTTCCCGCGAGGAGGCGATAAGCGGTGTTCTCAAAGAAGAAAAGACCCCCTGAACTGCCGCCGCTTGAAAAGACTGCCGGGGACTTCACCATCCTCGACGGTGAGGACTACCTTGACGAGATATTCGAGAACGACATGAAGATAAGCCGCTCTTTCTCCCGCTTCCAGCTTGGTGACGAGGAGTACGAGGAGAACTACGGGAAGGTCATCAAAAGCCTCCTTTCAACGGGCGAACACAAGTTCTTCGTCGCAACAGACCCCTACGGGCGCTACCTCGGCCACGTGTGGGTCTGCCTGAAGATCGACACGGCGGACTTCGTCCCCTCGGCCTACATATACGGCATCGAGACCCTCTTTCCGGGGATGGGCATAGGGAGTGCCCTCTTAAAGAAAGCCGAGGAATGGGCAAAGAGGGTGGGCGCCAGGAAAATCTCCCTTAGGGTTGACGTTAACAACCCCGCGAGGAAGTGGTACGCCGAAAAGGGCTACTCCGAGAGGGCGGTTATTATGGAGAAGCCTCTTTAACGTCCGGTTTCAAACTTTCTGTTTTGGAAACCTTTTTCTTTGGTATCCTTCATGACACTGCCGATGATAGTGAGGGGCAGGATAATCCTGAAGGGGCACTCCGTGCCGTTTGAGGTTTCAAAAACCGGGAAAGGCCTATCTCTGAGGATAGAACTGCCGAAAAAGCCACTCGAGTACTCCGTGGACTGCCCGTGTCTTGAGCCGCTGGAGCTCCTCGGCCTTTTCTTGCCTGCCCTTGAGGAGGAGCTGGGTGAGGTGGAGGGCGTTTTCGTTGAGGAAGTGGTAGGGGAGGGAGTCGGGGGAAAACTCACGGAGAGGCTCCGGAAATTATTTAATCCGCAGGAACGATAAAATGATGGTGGTAAGATGGGAACCTCCGCCAAGAAAGTCCAGCTCATGATAACCTACCCCCACCTGAGAAAGTTCTTCAAGAAGGCCCCGAGCCTGGAGGAAGTTAGGAAGGCCCTTTCTAACATCGAGGGAGGAGCTGAGTGAGGATGTGGTCAAGGAGAGGGAAGAGGAATGGAGGTAGCGTTCTTTGACACGAGCGCACTTGTGAAGAAGTATCATGTTGAGCAGGGAACCGCTCTCGTTGACGAGCTAATGAGGTAGTATGTTGTGGCAATCTTCGAGCTTGCTATAGTAGAGCTTACTTCCGCCCTGAACCGGCGATATTTGAGCGGGTATATAACCCGTTCAAAGCTCGAATGGGTTCTCGAAAGATTCTACCTGGACTTGGAGAACTACGTTATCGTCCCTTAACGAGCGATACTCTGAGTTTGGCTACAACACTTGTTCTCAGACACGGCCTTAAAACCTTCGATTCTCTTCAACTCGCCTCTGCATTGAAAATAAAAGACGACCTGAGCCTCTTTGTAACGTTTGACGATAGGTTGAAAAAAGTGGCAGAGAAAGAAAACCTCAAGGTTGCTCCTTGAACAGCCTCTTCAAATTCCTCTCAAACGGCGGCCACACGACGCCCTGATCCGTGATTATTCCGGTTAGGTACTTGTGCGGCGTGACGTCGAACGCTGGATTGTAGACGTCCACATCGGGAGCGATCTTACAGCCGCCACAGGTGAGGACTTCCTCCGGCTTGCGCTCTTCTATGGGTATCTCCTTCCCGCTCTTGAGGCTCATGTCTATCGTTGAAAGCGGTGCTACTGTGAAGAACGGTATCCCGTGCTCTTTCGCGAGCACTGCCAAACTGTAGGTTCCTATCTTGTTGGCGAAGTCGCCGTTCGCTACAATCCTGTCGGCGCCGACTATTATGGCATCGACCTTGCCCTGCTGCATGACAAAGCCGGCCATGTTGTCGGTTATCAGCTTGAGGGGAATGCCGTCGTAGTGGTACTCCCAGGCGCTCAACCGGGCACCCTGGAGGACGGGCCTCGTCTCATCCACCCACAGGAGCTTAAGTGTCCCATCGCGGTGCATAACCCTCAACACGGCCCCAACGGTTCCAAGCTGAACGGTCGCCAAGCTTCCGGCGTTGCAGTGGGTTAGAACGTTCCCCTCCGGCAGAACCTCCGCCCCATAGTGGCCCATCCTGAGGTTGGCCTCAACGTCCTCGTCGGCTATCTTTTGCGCTTCATTAACGATGAGCCTCTTTATCTCGTCGAGAGGACTCTCAAGGTTCTCCTCTACAAGCTTCTTAATCCTATTGAGCGCCCAGAAGAGGTTCACAGCGGTCGGCCTCGTGTTCTTGAGTCTTTCATAGGCCGAATAAAAGCCGTCCATGAACTCTTCCTTGGTCTTGGCTTTGGTTGTATCGGCGTAGAGTGCGAGACCGAAGGCCGCCGAGGCGCCGATGGCGGGCGCACCGCGGACCTTCATCGTGACTATCGCCTCTGCAACCTGGTCAACGGTCGTCAGCTCTATCGTCCTGAACTCCCTTGGCAAGAGAGTCTGGTCGATCATGATGACCTTTCCTTTCTCGTAGCGAACGCTCCTCGGGAGCCTCGTGAGTTCCTCTGGCTCGTACCTCAGCTCCATGGTACCACCCCAAAGGGTTTAAGGGAAGAACTTAAAGCTCCTTCGGTGAGCCAAATGGTGCTGAGGATATTCGTGACCGGCCCCGCAGGTGTCGGGAAGACAACCCTCGTCGAGAGGGTAGCCAAAGAAGTTGACCGCTGGGGCTACATCGTCGGCGGAATGATAACGCAGGAAGTGCGCAGGGGCGGGAGGCGCGTCGGGTTCAAGATAATCACCCTCGACACAGGTGAAGAGGGGACTCTTGCTAGCATCAGGGGAACCTCCCACCTGCCCGGAGTTCCCTTCGGGAAGTACGTCGTCCACGTCGATGAGATTGAACGCGTCGCCGTTCCCGCCATAAAACGCGCTTTGGTCGAGGCCGACCTCATTGTCATCGACGAAATCGGCCCAATGGAATACAAGAGCGACGAGTTTGCCAGGGTTGTTGGGGAAGTCCTGAAGTCGGAGAAGCCCCTTCTGGCAGTCGTCCACAGAAAGATGGTAGACAAGTTCCGGCCACTGGGAGAGATTCACGCGTTAAGCTTTGAGAACAGAAACGCGGAGTTCGGAATAATCCTCGATAGAATTATGAAAGAGCTGAAGGGAATCAGAGGTTGAGTGAATCCTTGCAGCTCTCGCATATCCACTTTTCTCCTCCCTCGATGTAAACCTTGTAGAGAGGTCCGTACTGCCCGCAGATCTCGCAGATGCCGTAGACCTCGGTCTCCCCCTCGCTTTCCTCCTCTTCCTCGTGGTTGTACGTGTTAAGCGCTGCCAGCAGATCAGCCGCAGTCACGAATCCGACGGGCTTTCCTAGTCTGGTAACGAGGAGCCTCCTAATGCCCTTATCCATCATCTTGTCGATGGCGTCCTGAACCTCGTAGTCATCCTCGATGGTTATCGGGTTTTTGGTCATGACTTCCTCTACTTTGACGGTCTTGGGGTCCCTTCCCCTGGCCACAACCTTGTCGAGGATGTCTCTGTCTGTTATTATTCCAACAATCTCGTCGTCTTTAACGACGACCGCACTGCCCACCTTGTTTCGTGAGAGAATCCTGGCAACCCTGTGAACTGTATCGTCCGGCTTGACGATCACTGCCTTCCTTTTAACCACTTGACCCACGGCTATTCTCGGTGCCATTTTACCACCTCGCCAACGAGGGTTGGGAAAGAAACTTAAAAACCTTTCTTCATCCCCGGCGCTTCAAAATGTACGAAACAAGGAGAAACGTTAAGATGAAGGCCACAACGGCCAGACCTGCTGACATAATGGTCGGATGGGCCCATACGATTGGATGGGACGAGGCTGAACTCAGCGTTTCACTGGTGGACTGGAAGATTGCAGAGGTACTCGTGTTGGTTGCCGTTGGAACGATGGCTCTCTCTGGAGTCGACATTATGGTAATGTTGCCCGCAGAAGAAGACACCTCCTCGGGCGAGCCGCCACTCATTGGGGCCAAGATCCCCCTCGCGGCCGCGTAAACTCCCGCCGCAACCAGACCGGCCAGTCCAAGGCTTATGACGTGCAGCTTCTCAAAGCCCATAATGGTTTTCTTCTTGACTTTGGCCATGCTTTTCCGGGGAATCAGAAGAATGGGCTTGTTTGACGCCCTGTAGAGCTTGACCTCTTGGAGCCTTTTCCCGTACTTCTTGCCTGCCACCTCAACGAGCCCCACGTTGAGCATCCTGTCTATATGGTACGAAACGGTAGAAATCGGCAGGTTCAGTTCCCGGGAGATCTCGCTTATCGAGAGCGCGCGCTCCTCTATGAGATGGAGTATAGCTATTGCCTTGTCGTTCACTAGAATCTGGGCGAGTTCTTTCGCCCTCTCGTCGTGTATATCTATTGTTTCGTAGTCCAAGCGCGCCACCTAAGAAGGATACGCCTGGCGTGTATTAAAGCTTTTCACAGCTTCAACCCAACTTGAAGCGTCCAGAAGGGCGAAGGAAAAGGAAAGGGATTTAATCAATTCACGGCTTCTCGAGAACGATCTCGATGGTCGAGGTGTTGGCGGTCCTGCCATCGGCAGTCGGAAGCTCCTCGGTGCCGATCTTGATCTCCTTGACCCTGACCTCTGGGAGGAACCTGTTCCTGACGATCTCGGCGACGTCAACGGCCCTGCTGATAGCCCTACCGCGAGCCTTCACGGTGACCTCCTTGGCACCCTCGTTGAACTGGGTTATAACGGCCAGGACGTAGTTCATAACCGGCTTCTTTCCGATGTAGACAACGTGCTCCTCAGCCATTTCTGGCACCTCCGGAAGTTTTGTCGTTAGGCTATCGCCGGGATAGGGTTAAATACTTTTCGGTTTCTCTGTTCCTCTGATGGAGGCTCCAGAATCGGGAGGGAGCAGTTTAACATTTAAACGTTAAAGAAAAGGTTTAATATCTAAAATATTGACAGGATAATGGTGATAAAAATGGCCGTTCATCCGATTGACTACCGCTACGGAAGCGAAGAGATGCGCCGCATATGGGACGAGGAGAACAAACTCCAGAAGCTTCTCGACGTTGAGGCGGCTTTAGCGAGAGCCCACGCAAAGCTCGGTAACATCCCGGAGGAGAGCGCCCGCGTCATCTCCGAGAGGGCTAACACGGAGTGGGTCAAACTTGAGCGTGTCAAGGAGATAGAGGCCGAGATACACCACGACATAATGGCAGTCGTCAAAGCTTTAAGCGAGGTCTGTGGCGAGCACGGGAAGTACGTCCACCTCGGCGCCACCTCAAACGACATAATAGACACCGCCAACGCACTCCTCATAAAGGAGAGCCTTGAAATAGTCGAGAGGGACTTGAAAGAACTCCGCTCCGTTCTGAAAAAACTCGCAAAGGAGCACAAGTACACCGTCTGCATTGGCAGAACCCACGGACAGCACGCCGTTCCGACCACTTATGGAATGAAGTTCGCAATATGGCTCGACGAGGTTCAGAGGCACATCGACAGGCTCAACGAACTCAAGGAGAGAGTTCTCGTAGGCCAGATGAGTGGCGCAGTCGGAACTATGGCGAGCTTCGGGGAGAAGGGACTCGAGATACAAAGACTGGTCATGGAAGACCTCGGACTCAAGCCAGCGAGGATAAGCAACCAGATAATCCAGAGGGACGTTTACGCAGAGCTGATGGCCTTCCTGGCCCTCGTCGCTTCCACCCTCGACAAGATCGCCCTCGAAATTAGAAACCTCCAGAGAACTGAAATCCTGGAGGTCAGTGAGCCCTTTGGTGAGAAGCAGGTAGGCTCCTCAACGATGCCCCACAAGAGGAACCCCATAAGGAGCGAGAAGGTGAGTGGCCTTGCCAGAGTCCTCTATTCCAACGTGATCCCCGCTTTGCTGAACAACCCGCTCTGGCATGAGAGGGACTTGACCAATTCCTCTGTTGAGAGAGTTATCCTTCCTGAGAGCTTCGTTCTCATTGACGAGATGCTGAAGAACACCATAAAGGTTCTTAGCGGCCTTGAGTTCTTCCCCGAGAACATAGAGCGCAACCTTTACATGACGAACAACCTGATAATGGCCGAACCACTGATGCTCAAGCTCGCTGAGAAGGGCATGGGGAGGCAGGAGGCGCATGAACTCGTGAGGAGATTAGCTATGAAGGCCTTCCGCGAGGGGAGGGACCTCCTCGAGGTCGTAAAGGAGAGCGAGGAAGTTAGGAAGTTCCTCAGCGATGATGATATAGCCTCCCTAAAGCCTGAGAACTACATTGGGCTGGCGCCGCAGATAGTGGATAGTGTAATTGCTTTCATAGAGGGGAAAGAGCGCGAAGAAGATAGTTAAGGGCTTTAATATCTTTTTCTAGCCTTTTCCTTCTCTTTTACTCATTCTACATTCATGTGCGGATCGACTCT
Organism: Thermococcus pacificus; assembly: GCF_002214485.1. Lineage (NCBI taxonomy): Archaea > Methanobacteriati > Methanobacteriota > Thermococci > Thermococcales > Thermococcaceae > Thermococcus > Thermococcus pacificus. Next base: position 1,551,607 of record NZ_CP015102.1, on the reverse strand, counting down.
CAGAATTTTCAATGATTTTTGACTTCTTGAGATTTTGATGGAATTACTTTTAATGAATCTATTTCTACACATCTTAATAAGCCGCTGTCAATACAACTTCTGAACATTAACTATATTATATGGATTTGGATATGTTAAAATCACTACTGATAATATTAGCATTTTCTATTTTTCAACTGTTTTTGATAGTAATATTCGTACAATGCATATAATTATTCGGATGAAGAACCCCGTTCAGGGTGTCCAAAATAAGGAACACTTGAACTTTTCAGGATACTGGCTTTTGAACTGTGAGAGCCGGCATCTTTATCGCAAAATTGGGTTACAATTAAAGGTGGTCATGATGTGGTTGGTGTGTGCCGATAAGATGTCTAACGAGTACCTCAAGACAAAACTATGTGTGAATGCTGAGATTGCACGTTAATGTATTCCCTCGGCTCCAGTGTGTTAATACTTCCTGGATCCTCTACCGACTGGCCGAGTCAGCGGCATTTTACTAGACCCCTTTACTAGTTCCCTGTCTGTGACCTATACCAGAGACTAACTCTCAACATCACAAACTGAGTTAATCTTTTTATATTCCAGTCATCGGCAGCGATTTATAATATCTTCCCTTCACACGGGAGATGTTGCCCACCTGCACTGTTTTGGCGTTGACACAAAGACACGAGGGTTCACCTCAAGCTAATGGGACACTGATTTACCACCTGCTGGCTCTTTGCAAGTGTGGTCTTCTAAGTCATGACAAGAGGTTGCGGCTTAGATAGTCAGAATTACTGCAATCAGCTTTCGAGCTTGCGTTCACCTCCTCCCGATTTAATGTACTTTTATGTTCGCGAGAATTAGATATAATGTGCCTTATATCTAATTCTTACGTACAAAGTTGCTCATTTAACTGGGGCGCCCCCTGAAATACGCATATTGCAAGTATGCAAAAACTATATGTAAGCGTAATTAATCCCCGCGGCTATCCGCCTCGGAAGATGTGCCACATTGGCTCTCCTCATACTGCCCTCTTTCTTGACTAGGATTTCAGCACGCAGCCTTTGGCGATCTCGTGCTCACATGCCCTGTGTGAGCAGGGTCATGAAGCGTCGCCTGCTGGTGCTTGCATGCACTGATTCATAGAACTGTCCACTCGGCAGGAGGGTGCTTCTCTCTATGGGGGTCCAGTAACTGGAGTTTTCTGTGACTTTCAGGGCTTTCCCCAGAGGCTCTGGCATACAACCCCTGCAGCCCCCCACACCCACCCAAATAACACCTTTAGTTGTAATTCATTTTTGGTCTGTGTGATCGGGATCGGGTCTATGAGTGGATTGTCTGTTCTCCTCGACATCCTCTGATGGTCCGCTTTAAAGGCCACTAGGTGCCTGTTTGTGCACATTTTGACAAAAATTTATTTCCTGGAATAGTAGGTTTTTTGAATTTTTTACCTATTTAAAGAGTATTTTTGTTTTCAATTATATTTCTGAAGTTATATTAAAAACTAAAATTTTAACGTTTAAAATTTTAATTCATGGTTATATTTTAACGTTTTATATCTTTATCTGAATAACTTTTTAAAAGAGTTACAATTCACTCAAAAATTCGAGAGATACAATCCGACATGGAATTAGGGGAACCTAAAAATCGATTGCGGGCCACAACGGCTTCACTCGTCCAAAGAACAACTATCGGCGCATAATTCTGAGATTCAAGTACTCATTTCCCGTCGTTTGTGGTCTCCTTGAGAACCTCGTTGCCCTGCGGGAGGATCACGAGCTCCCTGCCTTCGACGATCATTTGGGCCACTTTCTTTCTGGCGGAGCTGAGGGCCCTCCATACGGTGCCGCGTGAGACTCCCATCCTCTTTGCCGCCTCTTCCTGGGTTAAACCCTCGTAATCGACAAGTCTAAGGGCCTCAAACTCCTCGTACGTCATGAAGATGGGTGGCTTCGGCTGTCCGAGGGGCGGCAGTGCTGGATAGAAATGCCTAACCTGAGGAATGAAGCCTATCATCCTCATCTTCCTTTTTCTGCCCCTTCCGCGGCCCCAGCCCTGTCCCATTCCCCTTGGCATGGCTATCGGATACCCTACGGTGGCCTTTTTATAGGTTTTCCTTCCCCCTTGCCTTCACGAATCCGCCCAGTAACGGTTATAACCCTTCCACTCCAAGTTGACTTGGTGAGAAAGATGGCGTTTAGAATCTCCGAGAGAAAGATAGGCTGGCACAAGGACTTTGACAGCTCACACTTTCTTGCCCTGCCCTACGAGAGCAAGTGCCTCAGGATCCACGGCCACACCTACAACGTTGACGTGGAGATATGGGGCGACCTGAACGAAAACGGCATGATATTCGACTTCAACCACCTCAGCAACCTCGTGAAGCTCCTCGACCACAGGATCCTTGTGAGTGAGAACTGGGTGGCGGAGAGCGGGGGCGGAAGGCTCGTCATCGAGAAGAACGGGAAGAGGATAGAACTCCCTGAAAACGAGGCGGTAGTTCTCAACAAGCCAAACGTTACAGCTGAATACATAGCCGAGTGGTTCGCGGAGAAGATAGCCGAGAAAGCAGGGGACAACGTAAGAAAGATAAGGGTTAAGGTATGGGAGGACCCGAGGAGCTATGCTGAAGTAGCCCTGGAAAGGTCTTAACAGCCCTGAGCGTCCTTTTTGAACTTATGCCCTATCTCTCCACAACTTTCGCGGAGGGAGTCTAGTTTCTCCCCGACTGTCTCTGAGAGCTTTCTGAAGTACTCTTCGGTGAAGTCTTCACTGGCTTCTTTGGTCAGTCTGTAAACAACGGTCAGATACGACAGCGCGGTTTCGCAGTCTTCTCTTTCCTCAATTTTTGCTGCCATGTCCACAAGGTAACCTATGAAGTTGTGGAGGAGGAGCTTCCACTCACTCTCGAAGCCCTTTTCGTTGAGCCACCCATTTAGGGTTAGGAACACCTTGATTGTGGGTTTGACGACGGAATACTCCCCATAGCGGCGGTAGCGGATTAGAAGGTACTGGAGGAGCGAGAGCAAGATCTGTCCAACGGCGTCCTTGCCTACAGTTTTTTCCGCGAACCTCTCGAATTCTGGGAGGCCCCTTTTTCCACTTCCCAGGAAGGCAAATAAAAGGTTGGGATATGGAGGTGAGTATTGTCCGAATTCAACTTCCCCCAACTCTTCAAGCTCGGGGAGTATTGCCATTATTGCCTCTTTAACTCTCATTAAACCACCCAAAGCGTTAAAGGGGGACTGTTTTATTAGTTTTGAGGTGGGACTATGGAGTTCAAGCCGGGTAAAGTCTTCCTGATGAGGGCCCCTGAAGGTGTTGACCTGCTTGAGTTTGTGAACAGTTTTGCCGAAAAGAATGGGATAAACACGGCAATTGTCAAGGGCATTGGCTCGCTTAGGAACCCTGTCGTCGGTTATTACTCTGAGGAGACCAAATCCTACAAGAAAATAGAGCTCGTTGGAACGTTCGAACTGCTAACCCTACTCGGAAACATAAGCATTAAGGACGGCAAGCCCTTCGCACACCTCCACGTTACCCTCGGGAACGCAAACGGCGACGTCTTCGGTGGACACCTCATAAAGGGAGCGGTATTTGTGGCGGAGGTCTTTATCCAGGAGCTTCTTGGAGAACCCCTGGAGCGGAAAAAACAGGAAAATGGGCTGGTGCTGTGGGACTCTGAGGGAATCTGAAGCTATTGGTCGGGCTTGATCTTTAGAAGTATAGCATAGTGCCAGACCGTTATTGCAATAGCTCCAATGAACTCAGGGATGGCGACCCCTTTGAAGGTCCTCATCGCCCAGATGGTGAGAATCCAAGCCAGGACGAAGAGAGCCACCGTAAAGTAGAGCATTTCCCTTTCTCCGGCGAGACCCATTCCTACACCCGCTATAAGCAGCCCAAGGCTCGCCGTCAGAAAGAAGCCCCAGCTGACGTAGTAGTGCGGCGAAGTTCCCTCCGGGAAGATGCCTATCAGGGCCAGGAAAACGAAGCCCGCTATAAAGACCCATATCCCAATCTTTTCTACTTTGTTTCTGGCCTTTTCAAGCAGTCCCGCCGCGTAGTAAATGGCTAGAACGGCCGTAAGGACCAGTGGGACGTTGAGGAGCCAGTTGTGCTGGAGGCCAACCTTTCCGAGGTCGCTTATCGCGTTGTCGGTAAGCCTCCACCAAGAGCGGTTGACGTATATCGCGGTTAGTATTCCTGAGTAGGCAATCAAAGGTGCAATTAGCCCCGCCCAGAACTGGGATCGTCTCATGGGCATCACCAATTAAAAGTTGGAAGGGAGTATTAAAACCTTCACTTCTCGTAGAAGATCTCGTAGTGCTGGACGTACTTTTCCTTTTCGATGAGGAAGTCGTCGTCCTCGGGGTAGTATTTGGCCAGCTCGGGGTTCTCGCCAGCGAACTTCTTGATTGACTCCCACGAGTCCCATATGGTCACCAGGAGGAAGTGGGTCTCCTTTTCCTCGTCCCGCCTTGTGAAGTAGAGCTTTAGAAGGCCATCAACGGAGCTGTAGTCGGGAACGGCCCTCTCTATCAAAAAGCGCTCGTATGCGTCGCCCTTCTCCCTCGGCACCCTCCCGTGCCAGAGCCTCATAATCGCCATGGTATCACCTCAGAAGGTTTTGTCACAGATTATAATAAGGTTGCCCTTCAGGACTGTTGCGGGAAATGAATCCCTCACAGGTAGTGACTTAGCACGAATATTACAAAGCCGATGACGATTATCCCAAGCACAAGCACTATTGCCGTCTCAAGCTTTGAATAATCATTTACTTCTCTAGCTTCGTGCTTGTAGCGCTCGGTCTTTTCCTTTGCCAGCATCTCAGAACGCTTTATTGTAGTTTGATCAGGAATCACACCACGAACCATATCACGGCACCCGTTCGTTCTTACCCTTCAAGGTATTTTAAGGTTTCACCCCTACGAAAGTGGGGACTTTTGCTTCTTCCTTGGTGGACACTCGGAGGAGCTTTACGGCGCCTTCCAGTCCTCTATGCTCATCACCATGAAGTAGCCTGGCTTTGGCCCACCGGTGGAGAAGAAAATATCTGGCTCACCGATGTTTTCAAGCTCTTTCACCATTCTTTCAAGGTCTTCGCGCTTCGTCAGGTCTGCAACGATGTAGTTAACTTCCACATCGCTCTTGGCCTTATCGTCTCCCTCTCCTTCCTCAGTTTCTCCTCGCTCCGCGAGATGAGTATTACATCGGCTCCGGCCTTTGCCAGAACCCTTCTGGTCAGGGAGAATGGGGCGTTGTAGTGCACGCCACTATGGCGCGTGTAGATCTGATTTAAAGGGTTGTGATGGGAGAGCTTACCAGCCGCCCCTGCCTCTACCGTGGCCTCTTCCCATTCCACCGCCGGCTCCTCTTCCGCGGCCCATTCCACCACCTTCGGGACCCATGACCGGGCCTGAAAGCTCTCCGCGGAGGAAGGCCTCAACGGCCTCGCGGACGGTCATGTTTGCCGGCGCGGAGACCATCCTTATCCCGGCCGCCTGGAGGACGCCGTAGGAGTTGGGGCCGAACTGGCCTGCTATGACAACATCTGCGCCCTGATCGATGGCGAACTGGGCCGCTGTAACTCCGGCGCCCCTTGGTTGGGAGTAGCCGGGGTTGGGGAGCACCTGGACGTTCACTATCTCCCCGTTCTCGACATCGACTATCGTGAAGGTTGGGGTCCTCCCGAACGCTGGGTTCACCCTATCGTCGAGACCCCCATTAACGGTTGAAACGATTATCCTCATCATAACCACCTCCGCTGAAATTAGGAAAACCGAACTTAAAAAAGTTTGCATAAGCTCAGAATGGTCTGAACCAGGTTCTCGGGCGCGGCCGGATGAGCTCCCTGATTATGAGGAGCACCAGCAGGCCGAGGGCGTACGGGAGAGCCACCAGGAAAAGCTTGATCAGGAAGTAGAGTATACCTACGAGTATCAGCAGCTCAATGATTCCGTAGGCCCCTCCGAGCGGGTAGAACCCGCGTCCCCTTCCGTAACCTCTTCCCATTCCCCGTGGCATGGCTTTTCCTCCTTTATAATTCATGCTCCAAAATAAAAGGGCAAGAAGCCAGAGGGGGCTTCACCACCAGCCGAAGAACCTGGCGAGCCAGGCCCTCCTGCTTGGCTGGCCGGTCCACGGGCAGTAGCCGAGCCTCGCTCCCCAGCCTCTGCCACCTCTGCCCCATCCACGGCCCCAGCCGCGGCCTCTTCCACCTCTTCCGCGGCCTCTGGGGCCGTAGCCATAGGCCGGGTATGGCGGGTAAGCCGGCGCAGTTGGATACGGGCCGTACGCTGGAGCTGGAGTCGTTGGGGTTGATGGGACAACGGGTGCGGCCGGTGTTGGCGCCGTGAACTGTCCAACGCTTCCGCTGGTGACGGCCTTTATGGCTTCCTCAACAGGCGTTCCGGGTGCAACCTGGTAGAGCCTTATGCCCGCGGCCTGTATGGCTCCAAGGGCGTTCGGGCCGACCTGTGGTGCCACTATAGCCTCAACTCCCTCGTTGATGAGTGTCTGAACCGCCATCGGGCCGGCTCCACCGCCGGCCATGGCCGCTCCGTTCTGGATGACCTTCTCGCTGATTACGTTTCCATTCTCGTCAACGTCCGCTATGTAAAACGCAGGAGCGCGCGCGAACACGGGCGCAACCGTGTCGTTAAGTCCCCCACCGTTGGTTGGGATTGCGATCCTCATACCAACCACCTCCGTTTTCTCATTCATTATTTTGTGCATATGCACAAGATTTAAAGTTTTCGGTTCACCTAACAATCTTGAGGGGACGCGGGGCTACTCCCTGCTCTTCAGCCGTCTCATATAGAACTTCTTCCCGTTGTATTCGAGCTCTATGAGCTTTCCTTCCCTTAAAAGCCTCTCAACAACGCTCCAGTCGGCGTTGGCTTTTCGGAGAAACTCATCAACGGCGTCTTCCCTCATCGGGTGAACCGAGGTGATGCTCAATAAATCATTCTCAACGTTGCCGGTGAAGGCGAAGGCGTTGCCTTCATAGCCTATCAGGTACTCAACGCGGTCTTCTCCAAGCTTCTCGACAAAGGTCTGGAAGGCATGGTTTATCACATCTTCCCCAGCAGGTTTAACCCACCCCTCGGCCGGGGGCCTTGTCGGGATCGCTATATAAGCAACATCGGGCTTAAGTTCAGCTAAGAATTCCGCTATTTCCTCAAACTCGTTGCCGTAGTCTATACCATCAATCAGCATTGTTTCGGTGACCACTTTCCCCCTGAAGGTCTTCCTGAACTCAAGCATTCCCTCGAGGATTCTCTCAAGGCTCAGGCTCTTGTGGGGTCTGTCGATTCTCCGCCATAGGTTCTCGCTGACGGCATCGACCTTGAGGGAAACAAAGTCGAACTTGAGGAGGTCTTCCCTCACGTCCTCGCGCCAGATCAGGGAGGAGTTGGTGAGTATCGCGAGCGGAATTCCGAGCGTTTTCAACAGCTCGGCCTCCCTTCCGAGGTTTGCGTCAAGCGTCGGTTCACCATCGGGGACGAAGGTTATGTAATCTATCCTCTCGCCCCGTTCTCTGGCCTCTTCGACTTTCTTTCTGACCTCCTTAAATATTAGCTCAGGCTCGTAAAAGGGCCTCCTCTCAAGTTCCATCCTTATGGTCTTTCCAATCTGGCAGTAGACGCAGGCGAAGGAGCAGACCTTATCGGGAATGTTGTTTACCCCAAGGCTCTTCCCGAGCCTTCTCGAAGGAACTGGCCCAAAGGCTATCATACCACCACCGGGATTAGGTTAACCTAAAAGCGTATAAACGTTTCCTGCCCCAAAGGTGATAAGGGACAAAGCCTATCGAGAGGTGGGGATGGTAATGCCCAAGGTGGAGCCCTTCGAGAAGCACCGCGACCGCTATGAGAACTGGTTTGAGAGGCACCGCTATGCTTACCTCTCGGAGCTTGAAGCCGTCAGGACGCTTTTGCCAAAGGAGGGAAAAGGAGCCGAGATAGGCGTGGGGACTGGTCGCTTTGCGGCACCGCTCGGAATAAAGCTTGGAGTCGAGCCCTCCAAAGCGATGGCAGAGATAGCGAGGAAGCGAGGCATAGAGGTCATTGAAGGCGTTGCGGAAAACCTTCCTTTTACCGATGAGAGCCTTGACTACCTTCTGATGGTCACGACGATTTGCTTCGTTGACGACCCCGAAAAGGCCCTGCGCGAGGCCTACCGCGTGCTGAAACCGAGTGGGGCCCTAATAATAGGCTTCGTTGATAGAAACAGCCTGATAGGAAGATACTACGAAGAGCACAGGGGGGAGAGCGTCTTTTACAGGGACGCGAGGTTCTTTTCTACGGAAGAACTCCTCGAACTGCTCAAAAAGGTTGGATTTAGAAAGTTTGAGATCGTTCAGACTCTCTTCCACAGGCTTGACGAGATAAAAGAAGTAGAACCCGCTAAGCCCGGCTACGGTGAGGGGAGCTTTGTGGTTATAAAGGCCGTGAAGTGATGGTTATGCTGCTCTCAAGGATAAAGAAAGAGGCCCTGAAACTGGCCGAGGGACTTGAGCTGGTGGATTTCGGCTTCGCACTGCCCTACACGTGGGTTTTGGCTGAAGGCCCAGAAGGAAAAGCCTTGGGAGTTGCGATGACCCTTCCAGAGGAAGTGCAGAGATACAGGAACTCGATAAGCGAGCCTTCCCTCAAAGCGTTCATCGAGAGGGCCGACAGCCTGAACGCCATCGAGCGCACTTTGGGATTGGCAGCAATCAACGCGGTCTCGCAGTACCACATAGACCTTAGCAACGCCGAGTGGGTTGACGTGCTTGAGCTTCTGTCGGAAGATGCTGGCAGAGTGGCTTTGATAGGCAACATGCCACCGCTCGCAAAGAAACTGCGCGAGAGGGACTTTGAAGTCTTCGTCTTCGAGAGGAACGCCAAGCTCTGGGACAGGGACACCTACAGCGATGCCCTTGAGTACCACCTCCTTCCCGAGATGGACGCCGTTATAGCGAGCGCGAGCTGTCTTGTTAACGGCACAATAGACATGCTCCTCGAGAGGGCTAAGAGGGCGAGGCTCTTCGTGCTGACGGGCCCGACGGGCCAGCTTTTGCCAGAGTTTTTGAAGGGCACTGGGGTAACGCACCTCGCCGCTATGAAGGTGGTTGATATCGAAAAGGCCCTTTTGGGCTTGAAGCTAGGCTCCTTCAGGGGATTTGAAGAGGGGAACAGGAAGTATGTTGTGGAGGTCTAACAGCCGGCTCGGCGCGAAGAAACCTGCCAGTTCTTTCCGCGTATTTCCTCCACTCATCGCCGAACCTCTCCTCCAACGCCTGTTCCTCTTCGCCTATGAAGACAAGAACGGATAATCAATAGACGATTGGGAGAGCGAGCATAAAGCCACCGACTACGAGCGAGAAGCCGGGAAGGATTAGGAAGCCCCAGATCGAGTATATCGGGTGTCTGACCATTGAGTAGCACCCCGTGGTCAGGAGTTCGCCCCTCGCGTGGGCCCTTGAAACTTCCAGGTAGCAGAGAAGCCACAGGACTACGCCGATTGCCATCAGGAAGATACCCGGCTTAACAAGCTGAATAGAAGTCGCGTTAAATCGGCCGTTTAAATAAAAAGCGGCCGCCGCGTACGGGGCGGAGAGAACAGCTACCTTTGGCACAATTCCCCAGAACTTCATGGGCGGCACCTTTGGGATGGGAAGTTTCCCCTCTAGCGCGGGTCAAATAAAGTGAAGTGGATGGTCACTCCTCGACGATCGGCTTTTCGATGGCTCTCTTCTTCTCCTGCACCTGCTCCCACAGCTCGTCGAAGTTCTCAACAATCCTCTGGAGGGCGAGCTTTAGGTCCCTAGTTCTGGTAAAGAAAGCCACCTTGTTGGTTTTGTCCCTTATTCTGAGAAAGTTCGGGCCCATCCTGAACGCCGCAAGGACGTCAACGTCGAGGAGCTGGCTGACAACGGCTTTGAACTTCCGCGGGTTGCCGTGGCCCTCGTCATGTTCCTCTTCGAAGTCCTTAGCTTTATTCGGCCTCTTTTCCAGGAGTTTAACGCTACCGTCTTCGCAGACTTCATAAATCGCGAAGAACTCCGAGTCGCCGTAGTGGGCATCTATGAGGTGTTCATCGTCCTCCATTCCAAACGCGACCTTCAGGCACCTCATGTTACCACCGTTTTGAGCGTATGCACAAAGCTTAAAAGCTTTTAGGTTAGCCTAATTCCGGAGGTGAGAGCTTGCAGATAGCCGTGAGCGGTGGAAAGGGAGGAACTGGAAAGTCAACTGTTGCTGTAAACCTTGCAATTGCGCTCAAACAGCTTGGAACGGAGCTTACTTTTGCTGACCTCGACGTCGAGGCTCCAAACGACCACCTTCTCCTCGGGGTTGAACTCGCTAACGAGGAGCCGGTGGTGCAGTTCATGCCGCGCTTTGACTACTCGAAGTGCACCAAGTGCAGGAAGTGCGCCGAGGTCTGCGAGGAGCACGCCATAATCACCTTGAAGGACGGGACACCGTTCCTCATGCCAAACCTCTGTTCAGGCTGCCGCGCGTGCGAGATAGTCTGCCCGGTGCCGGGGGCGATACTCGAAGGTCAGAGGCTCATCGGCCACACATACATCACACCGACCCCCTACGGGTTCACCCTCGTCACCGGAAAGCTGAGGGAAGGGGAGGAGCGCTCGATGCCTCTGGTTGTAGCCGCCAAGAAGAAGGCACTGGAAGTGAGGAAGGGGCTCCTCTTCATCGATACTGCTGCAGGGACCGGAAACACCGTTTCGAAGGCCGTCGAGTTCTCTGACCTGCTCATAGCGGTCACCGAGCCCACTCCCCTCGGAATCCACGACACCGAGCTCATCCTCGAGCTTGGAAAGCTAATGGAGATGCCCACGTGGGTGGTCATCAACAGGGCCGACCTCGGCGAGAAGGAGAAGGTCTACGAGTTAGCCAAAAAGTACGGTGCTGAAGTGGTCGCGGAGATACCCTACAGCGAGAACATCGTGAAGAGCTACGTCGAGGGGAAGCCGATAGTCCTGACGAACTATCCCGAGGCGGAAATCTTTGAAGGGCTCGCTGAGAGGGTTCTCAAGTTCATCGGGGGTGGTGAGTGATGCAGATAGCAATAGCGAGCGGTAAGGGCGGCGTTGGAAAGAGCACGATAACGGCCTCGCTCCTCTACTTCCTCAAGGACGAGTATAAACTCATCGCGGTCGATGCCGACGCGGAAGCGCCAAACCTCGGTCTACTCCTCGGGGTCATCGAGTGGGAGGAGGAGCGGGAGCACATAGGTGCGAAGGTTGCCAGGATAAACACCGAGAGCTGCATAAGGTGCGGCATCTGTATGGAGCGCTGCCCCTACGACAGCATCTACATCGACGATGAGGGCAACTACGTGGTTAACGAGCTAACCTGCGAGGGCTGCAACGTCTGCGGCCTGGTCTGCCCTGTCCCGGGAACCATAGCCCTCGAAGAGGTGCGCTCGGGCGTCGTGAGGAAAGCCACCACCAAGTACGGCTTCCCGATAATCTCCGCCCAGCTCGACGTTGGCAGGCCGGAGAGTGGGAAGCTAGTCACGGAGGAGAAGGAGTGGGCAAAGAAGATAATGGAGGAGCTCAACCTGGAGCACATGGTCGTTGACTCCGCCGCTGGAATCGGCTGTCAGGTGATAGCAAGCCTTGGAGGAGCAGACGTCGCGATACTAATAGCAGAGCCCACTCCAGCATCGCTGAGCGACGTTCAGAGGGCTTATAAAGTCGTCCAGCACTTCAGGGAGCCGGCCTATCTCATAATCAACAAGGCAGACATCAACCCAGGCTTTACAAAGCTGAGAGAGTGGGCTGAGGCAGAGGGTATCCCGATACTCGGCGAGGTGCCCTACGATAGGGCCATTCCAGAGAGCATGGTGATGCTGAAGCCGGTGGTCGAGGCGTTCCCCGAGTCAAAGGCGGCCAAAGCTCTCAGGGAGATAGCCGAGAGGATAAAAGGGGAGATAATCGGCTGACTTTCTCCTCCCTTCTCTAACCCAAACCTTAAAAGCTCCCTCTCCAAGTGGTTCCGGTGGTGTGAAATGGCGGAGACGAACGAACAGCTTGAGAGGCTCGCTTACGAGTACCAGCTCCTGCAGGCCCAGGCCCAGCTCCTGGCCCAAAACCTTGAGCTCCTCACCCTCGGAAGGAACGAGTTCCAGGCTGTTAAGGAGACGCTCGAGGAACTCAAGAAGGTCGAGGACGAGAAGCCGGAGATTCTCGTGCCGATCGGCGCGGGCTCGTTCCTTAAGGGGGTCATAGTTGACAAGGAAAACGCCATCGTCAGCGTTGGGGCAGGCTATGCCGTCGAGAAGAGCCTCGACGATGCCATAGCATACATCGACGCCAGGATTAGAGAGTACGAAGAGGCGATCGCCAAAACCCAGGACGGTCTTAAGAAACTGGAGGCCCAGCTCGGGGAGCTCGCCCAGAAAGCTCAGGAGCTCCAGCAGAGGCAGGCGATGGGCTTCAGCGTGAAGAATTGATCCCCTTCTCTCATGCCTATTTTTGTGGGCTGGAGCCCGAGTAACCGAGGAGAACTTTTTAAAACTCGTCTTCCACCCGCAACCCTCGACCACTGCAAACGCTTCCTCTTCGGTGGCCCTGTCACCTGCTGGAGCAGTTTCACCCCTATATATCCAGGGCTTAAACAGCGCTTGCCCGCGACAAAAAGGATTGTCTCCGGCTACCGATCCCCCTGAAGTGTCTTCTAACAGTGCACTGTCGATTCAGATAAGCAACAGCACGGAAGAGAGAATAAAAGAATAAAAGAAACTAGTTTCCAACTTCACTCCTGCTGAGAATGGGTCCTAGCGTACCACTCCACCGTCTTCTTGAGTCCCTCTTCCAGCGGCCACTCGGGTTCGAAGCCAAGCTTCCGGATCTCGCTTATGTCCGCGAGGCTGTGCCTTATGTCGCCGGGTCTCGGCTTATCGAAGATTATCGAGGTGCTGGCGCCGGTTATCTCGATTACCTTGGTCGCCAGCTCCAGGATGCTCGTCTGCTTACCCGTTGCCACGTTGAAAACCCTGCCGTTGGCCTTCCTGCTCTCTGCGGCGAGAATGTTTGCCTTAACGACGTCCTTGACGTAGATGAAATCGCGCGTCTGCTTCCCGTCGCCGAAGATGACAAGGGGCTCCCCAGCCAGGGCCCGGTTTATGAAGATGCTTATAACTCCAGCGTACTGATTGGCACTCTGTCTTGGCCCGAAGACGTTGAAGTAGCGGAGGGCCACAACGGGTAAACCGTAGAGCTCGTGGAAGACCCTGAGGTACTCCTCAGCAGTGGCCTTGGTCACACCGTAGGGCGAGAGAGGCCTCGGTCTCTCCGTTTCTTTAAGTGGTAGGTTTGGGTTGTCCCCATAAACTGCCGCAGAAGAGGCAAATATCAGCTTCCCGTGGCCCTCAAGAAGGGCTTTGAGGATGTTGAGCGTCCCTACGACATTGACCTCCTCGGTAAAGATCGGATCGCGAACGCTCTCGACGACGCTTACCTGTGCAGCCTCGTGGAAGACGTAGTCCGCGTTGCTTATCAGCTCGGCTATCGCCTCGTAGTCCCTTATGTCCGCCTTTACCAGCTTCGCCCCGGGCGGGACGTTCTCCTCCTTTCCGGTGTAGAGGCTGTCGATTATGATTACATCGTTGTCCCTGACCAGCTCCCAGGCTATATGGGAGCCTATGAAGCCCGCACCGCCCGTGACAACCACCAGCTTGTTCCTCATGTTCCCCCTCCACCTTTGGTTTTTGTCACGGGTTTTAACCTTTTGCCGGTCTGTGGGAGTCTTATTGACAGATTTTTGTTTAATTCGAAACCGTTATAAGCCCCCTCTTGACTTAAACATGGGTAAGGAGCCATGCCGAGCTACATTGTTGTTGGCGGTCAATGGGGAGACGAGGGCAAGGGCTCAGTCATAGCGTACCTTGCCCTGAAGGACAAACCGGACGTTATAGCGCGCGGCGGCGTCGGAACGAACGCAGGGCACAGCGTTTTTATAGACGGCAGGAAGTACGCGGTGAGGCAGCTTCCAACGGGCTTCATGCAGACGAAGGCGCGGCTTTTAGTTGGTGCCGGCGTTCTAGTCGACCCCGAAGTGTTTTTCCACGAACTTGAGCATCTGCAGGAGTTCAAAGTTGCCGAGAGGGTCGGCATTGACTACCGCTGTGCGATAATCGAGGAGAAGCACAAACAGCTTGACAGGACGAACGGCCACCTCCACGAAAAGATAGGAACGACCGGCAGCGGTTGCGGGCCGGCGAACGCGGACAGGGTAATGAGAAGGGCAAAACTTGCCAAAGACATCCCGGAGCTTGAACCCTACCTTACAGACGTTGCCGCTGAGGTCAACGACGCCCTGGATGAGGGTAAGCTCGTTCTCGTTGAGGGAACCCAGGGCTTCGGGCTGAGCCTCTACTACGGGACCTACCCCTACGTGACATCAAAGGACACAACGGCCTCAGCCATCGCGAGCGACGTTGGAATCGGGCCTACGAGGGTGGACGATGTTATCGTCGTCTTCAAGAGCTTTCCGACTAGGGTTGGAGCTGGCCCGTTCCCGACGGAGATGAGCGAAGAAGAGGCTGAAAGGATGGGTCTCATTGAGTATGGTACAGTGACCGGAAGGAGGCGCCGCGTTGGTTGGTTTGACTTCGAGTTTGCCCGCTATTCTGCCAGAATCAACGGCGCTACTATGCTCGCTTTGACAATGCTCGACAAGTACGACAAAGGGGCTTTCGGCGTCACTGACTACGATAAGCTCCCAAAGAAGGCAAAGGAGTTCGTGGAAGAAATAGAAGAAAGGACAGGAGTTCCAGTTGCATTAATAAAGACCGGACCAGAGCTGGAGCACATAATAGATAGAAGGGAGAACATCTAAGCTCCAGAGTGCTCCAGCAACCACTCAATTATTTTCTTATGTAAGGCCTTCCCCCACTCGGGGTCCTCAAATATCTCGTGGTAAGCTCCTGGGAACTCCTTTAGCTCTTTGTCTTCTACCTTGAGCTCCTCGAAGAGCCTCCTTGAGCCTTCTGGGGGAGTGATAACATCCCCAGTCCCAACGAGGAGCAGAACCGGGACTTTTATTCTCTCTGCCTCTCTGTGGGCCTTCTCCATGTTCTCGAAGATACTCCTCCCAAGCTTCGACGAGATTCTGTCGTGGACAAGCGGGTCTTCCACGTAGGCCTTAACGGCCTCTGGGTTCCTTGAGAGGAGTTCGGGCTTTATGCCGTTAGAGAGCGTCAGGCCTGGAGCAACCCTCCCGAGGAACTTCGCCAGAGCCACCATGAAGCCCGGCGTTTCAGGGCTCTTGGCGAGGGCGGGCGAAGAAGCTACTACACCCCTGATTTTGTCGGGCCTCGTCTCGGCGTACCTTACAACCGTCAAACCGCCGAGGCTGTGGCCGAAGAGAAAGGGGTTTTCACCTAATTCTGCAATTATGGAATCGATTATTTCCATAGCCTCCTCGACGCTCGTGTGCCCCCTCTTGCCCGGGCTTTTCCCGTGTCCGGGCCAGTCAAAAGTGTAGACAGCGAAGCCGGCTTCGTTCAGCATCCCTATCAGCTTTCCATATCTTCCGCTGTGCTCCCCAAGACCGTGGACGAGCACAACCCAACCCCTTTCAGGGGTTCCAAACTTGGCCTTGTAGACCTCCACGACAATCCCCTGGCCATAGAATAAATGAGAAGAGGATTTAACGTTTTCTCAATGGAAAGGGGGAGATGAGTCATTGAGAAAACGGGCTCTCCTTTATCTCCCTGTTGATGAACTCCACCATCTTCCTGACATCTTCCTCAATGGTCTCGGGCTCTGGCTTCATCTGGATGTAGAGGACGTTGGTCTTTGGGGTCAGTGCCACGTGCTTGATATTTCGGGGCGTTGACATGCTTTCAATGAGCGATTTGAGCTTTTCCATGTCCCTCCTCTTCTCAAAGAGGGCCTCGTATTTCTTCCCGGATATCTCTATCTCCTCCCTCTGCAGGAGGTCGGCGTTCTCGATGTCGGGCTTGAGCCGATAGTAACCCTTCTGGATGAGATGGGCTTCCCTCTTTATCTGGGCAAATGGCTTGAAAACAAAGTAGAGCTTGTCGTGCCTGCTGGTGAGCAGTGATATCGGAAAGTAGAGGAGGCTATGCCTCGGGAGGAGAGTGAGTGTGTACTCGAGCTTTCTCAGGTTGTCGCGGTTTATCTTGTACTCCGCTCTGAATCCGATGTAACCGCCAAGCCAGGTGTAAATCTCGTCCTCCGGCTTTACCACGTCCTTTACTGACCTTATGTAGTGCTGCATCAGGAGGAGGTTGAGCTTCCTGCCCCTGAAGTACTGAAGCGTTGCGATTCCAGCCAAGAAGATTATAATTGCCATCAGCAACTGATTGTCCATCTCAATCATCCTCCGGATAGTACCTCTGGAAGCTCTTCGCGTCAAGTATTTCAACCTTTCCCAAATCCGAGAGAACTGCAACCGCGTCCCTCACTATCTTGGCCCGGACAGGCCAGGTGAGTGCATCCATAAAAGGCCCGTGGGTCCCCCTGGAGAGGTCGAGGTAAAGTCTTACTCCATCCTCATCCTCAACGATCGAGACGACCATACCCAGATCCACTATGTTCTCCTCCGTTACAGGATCTTTTACGTTCCTCAGCCGTTTGATTGCCTCTTCCTCAATCCCCAACTATCATTCCCCCAAGCCTCTTAAGCCACTCCATGCCCCGGGGCTCCTCCGCGAACATGGGGATTTTGAGTACTTCTACCCCACGGAACTCTCCCTTTATCTGCTCCAGCACCTTCTTCTGGGCATCGAGCTTCACCTTCAGCTCGGGGATTTCTCCGGACACGTTGATAACCTTGTTCACAACGATGAGCCTGAACGGAACCCTGAATTTCTTCAGTGTATCCCTTGCCCTGATGGTCTCGTACAGGGGCAGTGCCTCGGGGTTCATCACCGCAACGACGCTCGTCTTCTCGGGGTCAGTTATAACGCCATCGACGAACTGGACCTCTGAGCGGTATTTTTTGAGCTCGTTCATTACCTCATCCCTGCTCTCCTCCGTGGGCAGCTCAGCCTCTTCCTCACCCGCCTTGAACTTTAACGGCCCCTGGATGTTGGCTATGGCGGCGCGCTTCTCCAATATTTTCCTCCTGACGTCTATGAGTTTGTCCGCCCAGATAAGGGATATCTTGGGGAGCGCCAGAACGCGGAGTGTGAGGCCGGTGGGCGGGGTGTCGAAGACTATCACATCCCACTCGTCCCCTTTCATTAGGATGTCCCTTATGGCTTCAAGCGTGGCGTACTCCTCTATCCCCGGTGAGTACCTCAGAACCTCGAAGTACTTATCGAGGTTTATGACGGTCAGATAGCGGTAGGTGTGCTTTAGGTTTTTCTCCAGGTGTTCAAGGTAGCCCTTGATGAGCTTCTCCATGTCGAGCTCACTCGCGTAGAGGTTCTCGGCAAGCTTCTTCGGCCTGTCACCCAGCTTAGTCATGAAGACGTCGCCGAGGTTGTGAGCCGGATCAAGTGAGACGATGAGCGTTTTGTACCTCTTTTCAGCCAGCGCAACGGCTATGGAAGCGGAAGTCGTGGTCTTTCCCACGCCGCCTTTCCCTATGACGAACAGGACGCGGTAGTCCTTCTTGGGCAGAAGGTATTCCCTCATATCCACCACCTCACGTTATGTCGAAGAGCCCCGCGAGCTCTCCGAGGATGTCGTCCATATCCTCAGCTCTCCTCTGCATCACGTACAGCTCCCTCGCCATATGGGGAAGCAACCTCATGGTGAGGGTTGTCGGCGGGCTCGGAAGCCCGACGAAGGACCCCATTAGGAGGAGCGCGAAGACGTTCTCAAGCTCCCTCAGCTCGAATTCTACGTACTCGGTTGACTGCTCCCGAAACGACTGTTCAATGCCCTTCAGGAAGTCCTGGATGCTCTCTAAGATTCTCCTGGGCATCCTACACCCTCCAGAAATTTCAGAACCGATTAAAAAAGAGAAATTAAAATCAGGCCGCGCTCGCGGCGTACTCCTCTTCGGGCCTCTTCCACGCGACCCAGAAGTCCCATGCCAGGAGGAAGTTCAGGAGCAGGCTTACCACTAGGGCACCCTTGACCGCTATTAGGTACCTCCCGACCATCGGGACGTAGATGATGTACCATATCATTGCGGCGGTCACTGTAATCCAGAGGAAGATCGCCGGTATGAGGACGGCCCAGCTCCATGAGCCTGCCCTCTGTACCTTGGCGACCCAAAGAGCCCCTGTCATAAGGGCTATGCTGGCAAGCATCTGGTTCATGGCGCTGAAGGCAGGCCAGATGACCTTGTAGCTGGCCCCCCATGCGAGGTAGGTTCCGAGACCGGCGATTATTATCGAGGCGACCCACTTGTTGGTTATAAACTTCACGGCCCCCTTGCTCGTGTCTGCGACCATTCCGAAGAGCTCCTGCCAGGCAAACCTTCCGAGCCTCGTTGCGGTGTCGAGGGAGGTCAGGGTGAAGGCTGAGACCCAGAGGGTCGCGAAGGTCTTTCCGAAGGTCTCACTTACGCCGTAAAACTCGCTGACAGCCTTAGCGTAGCTTCCAATGAAGGCTCCAAGGCCGCCCTTCTCAATGTAATGGAGTCCCCACTGGTCTGGCTGGAGACCGGTGAGCTGGACGCCGTAGACGGCTATGGAGGTTATGACTACGGTCGCGAGGAAGCCCTCTGTGAACATTCCGCCGTAGCCCACGAGGAGGCCGTGGATCTCGTTGTCGAGCTGTTTTGAAGTTGTTCCGGAACCGACCAGGGAGTGGAAGCCGCTCAGGGAACCGCATGCTATTATGAGCGGTATCGTAGGCCAGAACGGTGATGCTACCGCTTTCGACCCCTCGCTGGTTACCCCCGTGACGACGTGGGCGCTCCAAGTGGTGTATGCGGGTGCCGTAAAGTTCTTGGCTAGGAGTGTGAGGGCGATGCCTCCGAAGAGAAGACCGAACCAGAGGATGTAGGCGTTCAGGTAGTCCCTGGGCTGGAGGAGTACCCAGACCGGAAGGGAGGCCGCTATGATGATATACACCATGAGGATTATGTTCCAGTAGTGATACGCGGTGGTGTAAGCGGCGGAAGTTGCGTCGGTCTGTCCATTAACAAAGACCAGCGGATACTTGAGGCCAAGCCAAACTGCTATCGCCAGAAGGATGAGGCCTACCAGGGTCGCAAGTTTGAACTCCATCTTCATCTTGTAGAGTAGCCAGCCGAGTATAACGGCCACCACGAGGAAGAGCAGCGTTGCCGTTGCCGCTTCTGGAGTGGTTGTCAGCAGCTTTGCCGTGACCGCAACGAAAGCGGCCACAACCAGCAGGAGAGTAAACCATACGTAAAGCTCGAAGGCTACACCAGTCCTCCTGCTCATTAGCTTTCCTGCAATCCACTGGACAGACTTACCATCGTAGCGAACCGATGACATCAGCGCTAGATAGTCATGGACGGCACCAATGAAGACGTTTCCGAACCAGACCCATATGAGTCCCGGAAGCCATCCCCATGCCATTGCGATTGCAGGGCCGGTTATCGGGCCCGCGCCTGCTATTGATGCGAAGTTGTGGCCGTAGAGGACGAGCGGGTGTGCCGGAACGTAGTCGACTCCGTCGTAGAGCCTGTGGGCAGGTGTTGGTCTGTTGGGGTCGGCCTTAACGACCTTGTTCTGAAGGCCCTTGCCGTAAGTAAAGTACATACCTAAATAAATGACAGCCGCTAGCAAAATAACTACCGAGGAGTTCATTTTTGCACCTCCATTTAGGTTCTGCACACTAACGTACACTTTAGATATTTAAATGCCTTTCGGCGATAGGCCGAAGCTTTTTCGTTTTTAAACTAAAGGTTGGAAACTCCGCCGTCCTCCGGCGAAAAGCATCTTTTTGGGTGCATAGTTAAAAGAAAGAAGGTGGTATAAGGTTCGTTTTCAGCCCAGCTCCATTAGTGCCTGTCCGGTGTCGACGGTGTCGCCTTCCTTCACGAGAATCTTCTTGACCACGCCATCTTTCGGCGCTGGAATCTCGTTCTCCATCTTCATTGCTTCTAAGACGAGTAATCCCTGTCCCGTTTTAACACTATCGCCTTCCTTAACGAGTATTCTCAGGATTTTGCCCGGCATTGGGGCTGTCACAACACCCTCCCCGGCTGGGGCTGGAGTCGGTGCCGCTGGCACCACAGGAGCAACCGGGGCCGGTGCTGGAGTTGGAGCTGCAGTCGGAACACTCGGAACAGAAACCAGCGCCGTGCCAGTGGATGGGGCCGTTGTGGGAGCCTGAGCCGAACTCGCTATCTGGGGCAGGTACTTCAGCGCGCTTAGGTCAACTCCCTCAACCCCCACCTCGAACTCGACGCCGTTTACGTAGAGCTTGAACGTCTGAGCGCTGGGCGACATTGAGGGAGTCTTTATTCCTCTTTTTCTCCTCTCAAAGAACTCCTTAGCAATCTGCGGGAAGAGGCAGTAGGTCAGAACGTCCTCCTCCTTCTCAAGGTAGCCGAGTTTCTCAAGCTCTTCCCTGCACGTCTCCAGCATGGGTTCAAGGAGCTCACCGGGCCTAACTGTTATCGGCTCGTCATCACCAAGGACGCGCTTCCTTAGCTCCGGGTTTACCTCTGCTGGCGGCCTCCCGTAGAGGCCCTTGATGTAGTTCTTGACCTCTTCAGTTATGCGCTCGTACCTGCCGAAGAGGACGTTGAGGACCGCCTGGGTGCCCACAATCTGGCTTGTTGGAGTGACCAGCGGCGGCCAGCCGAGGTCTTCCCTCACGCGCGGTATCTCCTCCAAAACCTCCTGGAGCCTGTCTAAGGCCTTCATCTCCTTTAACTGGCTTATCAGGTTGGAGTACATCCCACCGGGAACCTGGTACTTGAGGACGTAGGGGTTGACCATGAGGGCCTCTTTGTGGAGTAATCCAGAGTACTTCTCGTCCAAGAGCTTTTTGAGGTAGCGTGAGACCTCGTGAATCAACTCTCGGTCGAGATGAGAGCCAACGGCCTCAGGAAGTGCGTGCCATATCGTCTGTATGCCCGGCTGGGCCGTTCCAAAGGCGAGCGGGCTTATGGCAGTGTCTATGAAATCTGCCCCCGCTTCCACAGCCTTGAGGTAGGTCGCGACGGCCATTCCAGTTGTGGAGTGAGTGTGGACGTTGACCGGAACTCCATAGGTCTCCTTTATCTCGCTGACAAGCTCGTAGGCCTTCCGAGGCGTCAGAAGGCCCGCCATGTCCTTTATAGTTATGACGTCGACGTCGAGGGCAAGAAGCTCCTCGACCTTCTTCATGTAGTACTCGAGCGTGAAAACCTTCCCTGTCGTGTAGGCTATTGCGCCCTGAACCTCCGCTCCCACTTCCTTGGCCTTTCGTATAGCAACCTCCATATTCCGGACGTCGTTGAGGGCATCAAAAACCCTGAATATGTCTATCCCGTTCTTATGGGCCAGTTCCACAAAGCGCCCAACCACGTCGTCGGGGTAGTGCTTATAACCGACGACGTTCTGGCCTCTCAGCAGCATCTGGAGCTTGGTCTTTTTTATGTGCTCTCTGAGGAGCCTAAGCCTCTCCCAGGGATCCTCGTTGAGGTAGCGGATGCAGACGTCGAAAGTCGCCCCTCCCCAGACTTCCATGGAGTAGAATCCGATTCTGTCCATCTTCTCGGCTATGGCTAACATATCCTCCGTTTGCAGGCGCGTCGCTATGAGCGACTGGTGAGCGTCCCTGAAGGTTGTGTCAATAATTTCAACCCTCGCCATTTTTCCCACCTCTATCCAGGGCTAAGCCTGCGGGTTTAAAAGTCTAACGACGTTTGAGGAAAAAACATTCGTCTATAGTCGAAAACAACCCCAATGGATAACCCCGGTAAAATGGAAAACAGGGATTAAAGAAGCCCCTCTGCCTTCGCCGCCTCCTCAGGGTCCTCGTTCCTGTGTACGACCTTGAGGAGGGCCTTTATGAAGGGCTCCGGGTTCTCGCGCTGGAAGATGTTTCTGCCGACGACGGCCCCAGCGCCTCCGGCCTCTATGACCTCCCAGACGAGCTTGAGGAAGTCAACCGGGTTGTCGGTCTTCGCCCCGCCGCTGAGTAGGACGGGAACTCCGGCGGCGGCTTCGACCACCTTGGCGAAGGTCTCCTTAGAGCCCGTCCAGTAGGTCTTTATCATGTCTGCACCGCTCTCAACGGCGGCCCTTGCTCCGTACATGACGACGCGGTAATCCTCCTTTTTACCATAGCGCTCGTTGATGTAGGGGCCGCGCGGGTAGGCGAACTGGACAACAGGGAAGCCCAGATCATGGGCGTAGCTCGCTATCTCCGCGAACTGGCGCATCATGACGTCCTCCTGGGGTGAACCCCAGTAGACGGTTGCCGCTATCGCGTCGGCGCCGAGCTTCACCGCGTCTTCAACAAAACCCAGCTGGCTCTGGAGGAGCTGGTCATCCTTCGGCCTGAGCTCCGTCTTGCTGGTGAGCTTTATCATGAGCCCCGTGTCGGGCTTGAGCTCGTCAACGGCCAGCCTGGCAACTCCAGGAAGCATCATAACGCCGTCTATGCCGGCTCTGACGACCTTCCTCATGATTATCCTCGGGTCAACGTGCTCCCAGTGCTCCTCGAAGTCGGTCGGCCCGTGCTCGAAGCCGTGGTCCATCGCAAATATTAAGGCCCTCCCGTCCCTGCGGAAGAACCTCTTCATCCTCCTCCTAATGCCAACGCTCTGGTATGCGTCCATACTAATCACCGGGAGTGATATATCCCGAGAGGATTTAAGGTTTTTCCTCACCGTGGAACTGTTCCCACCAGAACTCTATGCTGCCAAAGATGTCCACACTTTGATCCTCACTCTTCCAGCTGTCGGTGAACTCCCACGTGAGACCATCCCCAAAGTCATCTTCTTCAGGTACGTAGTGGTCCCAATAGATTATCTCATCCACGATATCCATGATAAGCCCGAGAACGGCATCGCTAAGCTCCTTTACGTCATAACTGCTAGGTCTTCCGTGGGCTATGACTCCCATCTCCAACTTTAGGGTGGCAGTTATAATTTCTTTGCCGTTATGGATTTCGAGGCTATGAACCTTTATCCCACGACCCCGTATAACGTCCGTTAGAAGATCCTCTGTCCAGAACTCCGAAGGTTCCTCACGTAGCTTTTCTATCCCTACCGCAGCGTAGAGAGGTCTGGCATTTTCCACTGCCGACATCTTCAGGTAAGCCACAAAGTTTACTGCGATCGTTGAACCTCTCTTTGAGCCCGTGAAGATTATTCCCTTTCCCGTGTCGTCATCATAGACGAAACCGTCTGGTCTAGAGTGCAGCGCCACGTTACCACCTATGTTAGTTTAGCAGAATCAGTTTAAATCCCTTCTGGATATATCAAAAGGGTGATGGATATCAAATGGAAAATCATCCATCTCAATGAGGTTGACTCGACCAACGAGTACGCCAAGCGCATCGCGGCAGATTCTCCCGAGGGAACCGTGGTCGTTGCGAAGCGCCAGACCGCTGGAAAAGGAAGGAAAGGGCGCTCCTGGGCCTCTCCAGAGGGTGGCCTCTGGCTCAGCGTCGTTTTCAAGCCCCCCCGGCTCGACCCGAGGTTTGTCTTCGTCGGCGCCCTGGCGGTCGTCGACACGCTGGTCGACTTTGGAATCGCCTCAGGGATCAAGTGGCCCAACGACGTCTGGGCGGGCGAGAGGAAAATAGCTGGCATTCTGACGGAGGGAAAGGGAAACGAGTACACCATCATGGGGATAGGCATTAACGTGAACAATCCCATTCCGGAGGAACTGAGGGAAAGCGCTACCTCGATGTTCCAGCTTTTGGGGAGGGAGGTTCCGCTGGAGAAAGTCCTTGAGAGACTCCTCTTCCACCTCAGCGGCTGGTACAGGGTTTTCTTGGAGAGGCCGGACTTACTGATGGCCAAGGTGCGTGAGAAAACCTTCATCCTCGGCAGAACCGTCAGGGTTATTCGGGATGGGAGAGAGCTTATCGGGCGGGCAATGGACGTTCTTGATGATGGCTCATTACTGCTGGATGCTGCCGGACAGCTAAAGAGAATCCTGTACGGCGATGTTTCGTTAAGGTTAGTTTAAGTTTTTTGTCAATCCTTCATAATCTTACCCAGAAAATTAATATAGTTACGGTTTTCACCATTTTATCGCTGTCGCTTAAATTCCTAGGGGGTGTGCTCAATGGGGCTCTTGAGAAAATACCTGGACTATCCGGTTCTGTGGAAGATACTCTGGGGCCTTATCCTCGGTGCCATCGTTGGTCTAGCCCTTGGAAAGGCAGGTTACGCCGATGCAGTTAAGGTGTACATCAAACCCTTTGGTGACCTCTTTGTCCGCCTGTTGAAGATGTTAGTGATGCCGATAGTGCTGGCCTCTCTCGTCGTCGGTGCGGCGAGCATAAGCCCGGCAAGGCTCGGAAGGGTCGGCGTGAAGATAGTGCTCTACTACCTCCTCACGTCGGCCTTCGCCGTGTTCTTCGGCCTGCTGATGGGCAACCTCTTCAGGGTCGGCACGGGCATAAGCCTCGGCACCGGAGAGGGGAAGGCTATAGAGGCAACCCGGCCATCGCTCGTGACGACACTGCTCAACATAGTGCCAACGAACCCCTTTGCATCCCTCTCAAACGGCGAGGTTCTCCCTGTTATCTTCTTCGCCATAATCCTGGGCATAGCGCTGACCTACCTGATAAACAGGGATGACGAGAGGGTCAGAACAGCCGGAACCACTCTCCTCAGGGCGTTTGATGGACTCGCCGAGGCCATGTACCTCATCGTCGCGGGTGTAATGCAGTACGCTCCCATAGGTGTCTTCGCCCTTATAGCCTACGTCATGGCTGAGCAAGGAACCAAGGTCGTTGGCCCGCTGGCAAAGGTCGTGGTTGCGGTTTACATCGGCCTCATCCTCCAGATAGTCCTCGTCTACTTCGTCCTGCTCAAAGTGTTCGGCATCGACCCGCTCAAGTTCCTAAAGAAGGCCAAGGATGCGATGCTCACCGCTTTCGTCACAAGGAGTTCAAGCGGAGCCCTGCCCGTTACGATGCGCGTTGCGGAAGAGATGGGTATTGACAGGGGAATCTTCTCCTTCACCCTGCCGCTCGGTGCGACGATAAACATGGACGGAACGGCACTCTACCAGGGTGTCACAGTCCTCTTTGTGGCAAACGCCATAGGCTACCCGCTCACGCTCGGCCAGCAGCTTACGGTTGTCCTCACAGCGGTTCTCGCTTCAATAGGGACCGCCGGCGTCCCCGGTGCCGGAGCCATAATGCTCGCGATGGTTCTCCAGAGCGTCGGTCTCGACCTCACCGCGGGAAGTCCGGTGGCTCTAGCGTATGCCATGATACTCGGAATCGACGCCATCCTCGACATGGGCAGGACCATGGTCAACGTCACTGGCGACCTGACCGGAACGACGATAGTTGCAAAGACCGAGGGCGAACTCGACGAGTCCGCGTGGAAGGACTGAGCTTCCATTTTCAGGCCTTTTCTCTCCAGTTTTTGCTTCCCCTTCTTCCCTTTCCCTTTGGGATAAAGTTAAATACTCCACCGTGGCGCTAATTACCGGCACAGATAGAATGGAGGTAGTGTATAATGAAAAAAGTCCTTGCGGCCATATTCGCCGCGATTCTCCTGACGTCCTTCGTTGGGCCGGGTTTCGTCTCGGCCGGGGACGAGGTTCAGGTTTACAAGCAGGGCTTCACCCTCAAGATAGCCCTTATGCCCAACGGCAGCGCCAACATAACCATGACCAGTGTCCTGCTTGGCCCGAAGGAAGCTATTGACAAGCAGAGGGAGACTATACTCAACGAGACTCAGAACGGCAACATGACGATCGAAGAGGCCATAAAGAAGTTCGAGCAGGAGCAGCTGGCCAGGTACATCCAGGGTCTCACCCAGGCGGGCGTCAAACTGGTGAACGAGAGCATGAAGTCATACGGCATAGAAGAGGGCAACAACATAACCCTTGTCTTCAACGCGATAGCCCTGGACTACGCCAAGTACTATTCCTACGATCATCACTGGGAGGTCTGGGTTGATCCAACGAGGGGCTACGCCTCCATGATGGTTCCCGACACGGGCTTTCCCTTTGGTATAGAGTCAAACAACACCTTCATCGTCGTCCTCCCGCCTAACGCCACGCTACTCAGTTACCCAAAGCCCTTCGTCAAGCAGTACAACCAGAGCCGCTTCGTGGTCGGGTCGAGTGTAGAGGGGAACACCGTCGTCGTGCGCTCCCACATATACATAGAGCCCTGGCTGACCCCGGACGGCTACAAAACACTCTTTGGAGATTACAATGACTACTACATCCGCTATGAGACCCCCTACGAGGGAGTCGAACACTACGATAAGAGTGTAACCAACGAGTACGTTACCCTCAACATCTACTCCAACGGCACCGTGAGGCTCCACATGAAGGACGAGTACGTTGAGCCTCTCAGGGACGTTATCACCAGGAAGGCAGAGATAGTCTCCTACGGCGTCAAGAACGTGACGGAGTACATACTGAGGACCTACTCCCTGGCCCTTGGATACCAGGGTGCCATAGTGGACGGTGGCAAGGTCACCATTCTCGGACTCAACGAGACCACCGCGCCCCTAGTCATCGACGCCGAGTACACCCTCAGAAACTTCACCAAGTACGAGAACGGCTCCTACGTCTACACCTTCGACCCCACCCTCGGAATGGCTAACGGCCTGACCTCCAGGGTCGAGTACGAGGTGAACAACACCCTATACCTGACGCTCAACCTCTCTGAGGGAGGCGATTTCCTGGAGATACCCTCCAACATAAGCCGCGAGGTGAAGGGCAACCGCTTCACAATGACCGTGGTCAGGAACGGCAACATCCTCAGGATAACCTCGAACGTTTACCTACGCTACGGGGCCCAGCCGGAGGACGTGAAGGAGCTCCTGGCCAACTACACCAGTGCCACCGTCAGATACACCCTGCCGGCTGAGGGAACCGGGGGCGGAATGAGCAGCACCCAGAAGGTTATAGCAACTGTCGTCGCGGCCCTGCTCATAGTAGGGGCCATAGCCTTCTGGAAGAGGCGCTGAGCTTTTCCTTTTTGTTCCCTTTTCGATATCCATTTAAATGATGTCCACCAACTATTCTGAGGTGATGAAAGTGACGAGGAAGCTCTACTACGAGGACGCCTACCTGAAGGAGGCCAAAGCAAAGGTTCTGGAAGTCAGGGAGAATGCCCTCCTGCTCGACCAGACGATTTTCTACCCGACCGGCGGTGGCCAGCCCCACGACAAGGGGACGATAAACGGGGTCGAAGTCCTTGACGTCTACAAGGACGATGCCGGAAACGTCTGGCACGTCGTTGCCGAGCCTGAGAGGTTCAAGGTTGGGGATGAAGTCGAGCTCAAAATCGACTGGGACTACAGGTACAGGTTGATGAGGATCCACAGCGCGATGCACCTGCTGGAGCACGTCCTCAACGAAGTCCTTCCGGGGGAGTGGGAGCTTTACGGCAGTGGAATGAGCGCCGAGAAGGGCCGCTACGACATAGTCTATCCCGAGAACGTCAACCAGTACAAGGAACAGATAATCGAGACCTTCAACCGCTACGTCGACGAGGGCGGCGAGATGAAGATATGGTGGGAAGGGGAGACGCGCTACACCCAGATAAGGGACTTCGAGGTCATTCCCTGCGGCGGGACCCACGTGAGGGACATAAAGGAGATAGGGCACCTGAAGAAGCTCAAGCGCTCCAGCCTCGGAAAAGGGAAACAGAGGATTGAGATATGGCTTGAGTGAGCCCTTTTATTCGTTCCCCTTTATTGGGACACTCACCGTCCACCCGTACTCCCCTGGAAAGATGGACTTGACGACCCTCAAAGTGAACCCCTCTCCATTGAACTCGCTTTTGAGGACACGGGTGGCGTGCTCCCGCAGCTCTTTTATCGTGGTCTCATTTACCAGATCCCTGTTGACGATGTAAATGGCAACCCTTTCGCTGCTCCCAATGTGAGGCCTAACCATGTGGCCGAATATCTTCTCCCTTTCCTTGGGGTCGTTTTCATACCTGAGAAGAACTTTATCAAAGCCGACTATAACCCTGAAAGGAGGATTTCCGGTCTTCTGGAGAAGTTCCTCGTAGTATCTCTTCCGTACGGCTGGCTCTTTGCTCATGTCTATCTTCCCGATGACGTTTCCGGTATCGATGATGCCGCCCATCTTGATGACCGGTGAGTGGTCTATTGGGGAAGTCTTCAACCCAGAGAGTTCCAAGTGGACCCTGAAAACGTGAAGCTGGTCGAGTTCATCTATTATAACAGCGCCTCCTTTTCTCTCCGTCTCCCTGAGCAGTTCCAGGAGGAGAATGTGGACAGGTTCATCCGAGTGATACTCAATGATGACGTCTTCCCCCCTCACCAAGCGTGACAGAAATTCTTCCAATGTTATAGTTCGATTATCGCACATCGATTCTCACCATAACAATATAGCCAAAGCTGGATAAAAGCTTTTCTAGAAGACTATTCCCAGGGTTAGGGCCTTTCGAACACGTAGAAGTACCGTTCAAGGCTTTTATGGACGCGTTGGTAGTACCTCGCGAGGAGCTTAAATCCTATTCTTTCGGCTTCGGTTCTACCGTCGAAGTCGGCCGGAAACGCTATCGCCAGCCTTCCTCCCGGTTTAAGCACGTTGTACATGCTCTCCAAGGCTTTCCTGTAGAGCTCGTCTCTCTTCCTTCCCGCGAGGGTCGCCGAAGTGCCGTAGGGTGGATCCGTCGCTATCGCCTCGAACCTCTTGTTGGGAAACAGCTCCTCCAGCTTCGTTGCATCTCCGAGCTTCAGCTCGTAGTCTTTGATGCCGTAGTGCCTGAGGTTCATCTCAGCCCCTTCAACCATCTCGGGCTTTATGTCAACGCCATAGACCTTCAGGCCGATTAGGCCGGCCTCCATCAGAATCCCGCCGGCGCCCATGAAGGGGTCAAGGATTTCCCTCTTCGCTTTGGTGAGGTTCACCAGGGCCCTGGAAACCCTCGGGTGGAGTGAGATGGGTCTGAAGAAGGGCCTGTGGTGGGCCTTCCTTTTTTCAAAGTCCTTGGGGTCGAAGAACTTCAGCCTTATTCCGGCGTAGAGCCTCTCGCCGCAGTAGACTCTCACGAGCGTGTCCGGCTTTGAGAGGTTCACTTTAAACCCCTGCGCGTGTATAACTGCTCCGAGCTTCCTCGGCAGGTCCAAAACGTTAAAGCGGCAGTTGGCCATTGTCTCGGTGTCAACCTTGAAGGTTCCTTTGATCGGCCACTCGACTTCTCCCGCCTTCTCGAGGAGTTCTTCGATGGAATCCGCCTCAACGATCAGTTCCCCATACTCGTGTGCTAGGCCGAGTCTGTTGAGGTAGTGGAAGGATTTTTCATCCGCGTCTATCTTCAGAAACAGGTAGTCCTGACCAACTATCTCTCCGCCGGCCAGCTCCAGCATGGCCCTAACTTCGTCCCTTGCCATCTCCGGGAGGTTTCCGAGTATCTCGAGGTAGAGCATGGTTTCAGCTTTTCAGCGAGGTTTTTAAGCCTTGCCCGGTGGGCATTTCTACCCAGAAAGGTTAATATATGTTCAGGCGTAAGTGTTAGTGGTGATTTCTGTGGAGATAACGGACAAAGAGGTTTTTGAGATAGCAAGAAACGCGGAGATTAGGGCCAAGGAGGCCTATGAAAAGCTTGCCTCCGCGGTTAAGAGTGACATCATAAGGGATGAACTGCTCTTCTTGGCAAGGGAGGAAGACAAACACAGGGAAATAATTGAAAAAATGGCTGAGCGCTTCCAGAGCGGTGAGGGTGAGCCGAAGAAGGTGGAGATAGACGTTATGGCTGAGTTCAAGATCATAGCGGAGAAGATGGCGGAGGCCATCAAAAAGCCCGACCTCAACCTTGACGAGGTATACGAGATAGCCATGGAGGCGGAGCTCGTCAGCGAGAAGCTCTACAACGAACTGGCGAAGTACGCCGCCACCGAGAAGACGAAGGTTCTTCTCAACATGCTCGCCGACATGGAGAGGAACCACTACAACATCCTCAAAAAGCAGTACGACTACATAACCCGCTATCCCGAGATCTACAAGGAGGAGTTCTACGACCAGCTCATGAAGGACATAAACTTCAACTTCTGACGGCTTTCTTACCTTCCTTTGTATTTTGGATTATCCGGATTTTTAGGTGTTTACTGTTGCCCCTATAAGTTGTTTGCTGTGAACTTTAGAACACCGAAAGACTAATAAATGGCTACAACGTAACTTTAAGTGCAAAACCCCGTTGGGGGGGGCGATGCCCAGGAAGGTGTTGGCCCTGTTCCTGCTGGGAGTTTTGTTCTTTGCAGGAGTGGCCGTAGCACTGAACGGAAAAGAGCCAGAGGCAATAACTAGGGATCCTCTTGTCCATGACGAGAACACCTACGCGCCCACGGAAGATGGAAGCCTCTACTGCTGGATAAGCGGGTACGCAAGCCAGAGCCAGCCCGGTTACCTCTACAACATATACGGTAACGCTGGTTCGACTGGAGTCTGCGATCTGTGGACCAAGAAGTTCAGTCCGTCCACCGCAACCCCCACCGGCCGGATACGCCTGGGACTCTGCCCAGGTGGCCGCCACCGGCTGGTGCCCCTTCTGGCCCAAGACCATCTACGCCGAGATAACCTGGGTTCCGGGAATTACCTATACAAGCACGGCTGAAGAAAGTTGAGTGAATCGGAATCGGGGGGAATCATATGGAGAGGGTTTCTAAGCTCTTCGTTCTTCTCTTTTTTGTTCTTTTGGTTCTAAGCCCGCCCGTCTCGGCAACGCCCTACTGGTTCAAGGAAGGAATATACGCCAAGTACGTCGCCAGAGGCTGGCTATCAATCGACCTGAACACCTCTACTGGGAACGTGACCTACTACTGTCCTAGGGTGGAGTTCACGTGGCGCGTCCTCAACGTTTCCGGCGATATAGGCCGGGTATCACTCCTTCTCCTCGGGTTCAATTGCACCCGGGAGGCTTACTCCACCCTCAGCCTGGAGGAGGCGACGACCCTTCTCCGGAAGTACCAGGAGCGTTACAACTTCACGGGCGGGGGTTGCCTTGAGGTGCCCGTAGCGGGGGGCAACGTTACCGTGTGCGAGGAGAGTTACTCTGAACAGACGGCACAGGGCTCCTTTGGCCTGATGATCACGGACGGGAAGGGCAGGCTGTTCAACAAGTCCTACGTACCGGAGAACTTCAGCAGGGCAGGGGTTGTTGAAATCGATCTGACCACGGGAGAAATCCACGTGAACGGAACCCCTGTTGGGGGAAACTTCCTCTGGGCCGAGAACCCGGCCAACGTGACAGGACTTGAGATACTTCCCGGGCTGAAAATCGAGACGGTCAAGATGATAAACTCGACCGCGATGACATACTACGGAGACTTCAACGCCCCGGTTTACATGACCCACACGAACATGCTGAACCTGAAATGGGTTGTTGGAAAGGACGTTATCCTCTACGATGGCTCAAGCGGCCTGGCGATAGCCCTCTACACGCCCTTCAGCCCGCTGTGGAAGGCCCTTGGCGTGAGCAGTGCCATGATTCAGGACACCGAGTTTGCCAGGGAGCATGCGAAGGAGATAAAGGAAGGCAACAAGATGCCTCCCTTTGGCCTCGTACTGGCCGAGACCAACATAGACTTCACGAAGCCTGCTGAGCTTCCCGACGAGGGGCCCTCAAAGACCGCCATAGCGGCGGCGGTTGGAGTGGCAGCAATCCTCGTAGCTCTCGTCCTCTGGAGGTGGGGGCGTTGAAGGAAGTCCTCCGCTGGGAGCTCCGCTCCCCCTTAAACCTTGCCATGACCTCCGGGGGTGCGGTTCTGATAGGGCTGGTCATGAAGCGGTACTACATGACCTGGAGTGCGAGCTCTCACGGGGGGCCGTACGGGGTTGACATACTGGGTTCCATCTTTCGCGACGCGTTCACCGGTGACGTCTACCTCCTCCTGGCCCTCCTCGTGCCCTTCCTCGTCACACTGGCGGTGAGGCTTGAAAGAGACGAGGGGGTCGCGCTTTCCGTCTACTCCCTCCCGGTTTCAAGGGTCAGAATCCTCCTCGCCAAGTTCTTGGCGGCTTTCCTTGTGCTCTTCATCTTCGTCTTCTCGGTGCACCTGCTGCTCTTCTACCTCCACTTCGCGGACACCCCCAAAGCCGTTATCGGGGTGCTGAAAGTTCAAGCCATACCAATGGCTTTCTTCTACCTCTCGGCCCTTCTCTTTATGGTTTCAGTTGCGGCCGTTGTTGCAATAGCCTCACCCAACACCTACGTTTCAATCTTCGGCGGCTTCGTGCTCCTCTACCTCCCCGAGTTCCTAGGCGCCGGGTGGTTCTGGCTCCTGAAGTGGAGGGACGCACTGGGCAACTACAAGTGGGCCACGATATCCCTGAGCATGGACCCGGTCTTTGGCTGGGAGTTCATCAAAGCATCACTCCTCCCCGCCCTCGTCCTCACGGCTCTCTACCTCCTCGTCGGCAACTGGAGGGACGTGAGATGAGACTCTTTCGGGTTCTCCTCCTCACCCTGATGCTGGTCTCGCTCCTGAGCCTGGGCCTGCAGTCGGGCCTCGAACCCAGCGACGTCCACTACCACAACGCGTTCGTGGCCGGGAGGGAGGCGACGGCGGTTTACATCTCCTCAACATCCTCAGCAAAGCTCTACGCCGTTGGCATCGGGGAATTC
The DNA here is from genome assembly GCF_002214485.1 of Thermococcus pacificus. Lineage (NCBI taxonomy): Archaea > Methanobacteriati > Methanobacteriota > Thermococci > Thermococcales > Thermococcaceae > Thermococcus > Thermococcus pacificus. Next base: position 1,518,963 of record NZ_CP015102.1, on the reverse strand, counting down.
AGGGTGAGGGACGTTCAGACCGATGAGGTGATATTCTCTGGAAGGGTTAACGGCAACGGGGCCTTCGCGGTGGTGTTCCCCCACCCCGGCTTCTACGAGTTCAGCGGAAACTCCAGCCAGGGCATTACGATAACGATAACGCCCGTCGACGTCGGCTTTCCCGGGAAACAGAAGACGATGCACCTGTGGATAGCTGTCCTCTTCGGCGGGCTGCTGGCCGTAACGCTCCTCGGGGGTGGCAGGAGATGACCGTAATCCGGGCGGAAAACCTGCACAAGTACTTTGGCCCTATAAAGGCCCTCCAGGGGGTGACCGTTGAAATTCCGGAGGGCTTAACGCTCATCCTCGGCCCGAACGGCGGGGGGAAGAGCACGTTCATGAAGGTTGCCCTCGGGCTCTACAGGCCGACGAAGGGTAGCGTGAGGCTCCTGGGAAAAGACCCCTGGAAAAGTCCCGAGGCAAGGAAGGGCGTCGGCGTCGCCTTCGACCCCGGGAGGTTCCCCAAGCTGACGACCGGGCGGGAGTGGCTGGAGTTCATAGCGCGGGGCAGGGGGGCCAGTGCGGGGGACGTCGAGAAGGCCGCCGGGCTGTTCGGCATCGAGGACGCCCTCGACAGGAGGATAGAGGGCTACTCCTCGGGAATGCTAAAGAGGCTGAGCCTCGCCCAGGCATTCGTTGGAGAGCCTGATGTCATCTTCCTCGATGAGCCCCTTGCCAACGTGGACTTTGAGAGCGTCGCTGAAATAGTCGGCGTCATTGGGAAGTGGAAGGGTTGGGGAAAGAGCTTCGTGATCATAAGCCACCTATGGGAGCCCTTCGAGAACCTGGCCGACTACGGCGTGGTCATCAGCGGCGGGAAGGTCTACCTAGAGGGTCCGTTTGTCGACATAAGGGATGACGTGGAGGCCATGTTCCGGCCGCCGTCGGTTGCCACTGAGTAAAGCCCTCTGTTTTTTACCCTCCAAACTCTCCGTTGAGTGCCACCCATGCCACTTATATCAGGAAGGCCAGAGTTGCATACTCTCTTGGCCCTTAATCGTCCGTCTTTCACCTTCTTGCCATGAAGAAAGTCTGAGCGGGCTTTACGCCCAGAGGAGGTCAGAAGTAGTACAAAAACGCCTTTTCTCATGGTCTCACAGTCGAATTTGCTCTTATGACTCTACCCGTGGATGTATAAAAGGGTTTGTGGGCAGATTTGAGGGGCGGTTATTCCTTTTTCAGCACCACAAACTCCTTGTAGTCCATGACCTTGGTGAAGCCCTTTCTCATATAGTATGAATAAGCCTCAAGGTTGGGGAAGGTTATCACGTAGGCCTCCTTACCTAACTCCTTCAGCCTCTCCACCGCGAACTCAAGGAGCCTTGAACCGTAGCCTTTACCCCTGTAAGCTGGATCCACCATGAAGAACTCGATGAGGCCGGTCTTCTCGTTTTTTATCTCCTCAGGTACCCACCAGACGTCCTTGCCTTTAAGGTTGTAGACTAGCGCGACGGTTCCGATTATTCGTCCATTTTCCCTCAGGACGTAGAGCTCGTCAAACTCCTCACCGAGTCTGAACTCCAGAAAGGGCTCGTAGACCCTTTTGAAGCCTTCGAAGTCGTCCGTTGAGGGTTTTTTCTCCACCCATTCGAGTGCAGGGTAAGCCCCACCGGTACCTTGGTAAACTCGAAAGACGAACCGTACAAGCTCGTTCTTTAGCTCAAGCGGCCTTTGCACACGCTCAATATCCATCGAACGCTCACCGAAGGTTATATATTACCCACCGGATAAATACTATTCGGTGAACATTATGAACGAGCTTGAGGCTTTGGCCCTTGCCCTTGAAGTTGAAAAGGCCGAGCTTAAGTTCTACATTAAGCTTGCGAAAAAGGCCAAGGACGAGAGGGCGAAGAAGATGTTCCTTTTCCTCGCTGGGGAAGAGGCGGAGCACTGGGACATCTTTGAGGAGAAATTCGTTGAGGCGCTGGTCGAGAAGTGTGAACTCCCTGTGGTGGACAAGGAGCTCCTGGAAAAGCTGGTTGTTCAGGTTTATGAAGAGAACCTAAGCGAGGTTGACGCGGTTAAGATCGGTATGGAGCAGGAAAAGCTGACCTGGGAGTTCTACGAGAAGGCCGCAAAAGAAGCCCAACACGAGAGCGTCAGAAGAACTTTTGAGGAGCTGGCTAAGGTGGAGAAGGCCCACTACGAGCTGCTGAAGGCACAGTACGATGCCGTCATGAAGACAGGCATCTGGATGGACTACCAGGACTCCAGCCTGGAGGTGGACTGAATGCTTGCCAAATACCCCTTTGAGCTCCCGAAGGATAGGCCCCTGACCAAGACTGAGATAGCACAGGCCCTCCGCTGGGCGATTGAGGCGGAGCTCGATGCGATAAACATCTACGAGCAGCTTGCCGCTGGAATTGAAGACGAGAGGATAAAGCACATTTTCCTCGATGTGGCCAACGAGGAGAAGGAGCACTTTGGCGAGTTCCTCGCGGCCCTCTTCGAGGTCGATGAAGAACTGGCGAAATACATGAAGAAAGGGTTCGAGGAAGTCGAAGAAGAGACGGGGATAAAGGTCGAGCTGTGAGCTTTGGGCTTTTGGTCTTCTCTCACTTCTATTTGGATTTTCATCGTCCTCGGGAACGCCTCTGTTCTCTTGACATAATGCTGGCCAACCAGTATTCCTATTTTGCCGCCAAGAGCTCTTGCTTTTGTCGGACCCTTCTTTTGGCTCTCGGAGAAAAATAGAAAATTACTGCCCTCATTTCCAGAGATAGGGCAGTATGCTGTACCCTGTCCAGAGCAGGGGGCCCAAATTGAGCAGAAAGTGGGGTAGGAATGTAAACACCATCTGACCCGAGCGGCGCCACACAGGGATGTGGAGGAACCCTGAAATAGCTGTTGCGAGGACAAAAAGAGCTCCAAAGACCGTGTCGGGCCTGGCCACCTGGAGGAACTTCGTCCAGAACATCGCGTGTATCATTCCCACGAAGGCCGCAAACAGCAGCAGTCCCACTATCCGGTAGCCAATGCGCCTCTCCCTTGGGTATAGGTCCCACGAGTCAAAGATGTAGAGCCAGAGTATCTGCTCGGAGGATGCGTTCGCGGGTGCCCAGAGGAGGGCTGTGAGCACAACTCCGGGGAGCCAGGGATTTTCCACCTTAATCGGGGACATGTAGGCGAAGGCGAGGGCGATGATGATAACGGCCACGTTGATGTAGAACCACACGGGCGGCTTCTCAGGCATGGGGGTGCGGTAGCCTATAACCCCCCGGCGGAGCTTTACGAGGCCCCAGGCGAGCCCGTAGTAGATTAACATTGGGATGAGCGCGCCCTTTTTATCGTACAGCCAGCCCGCCAGAGGAGGGAGTGAAAGCGTAATCACAACCGACAGAATTAGGTCGAGACGCCCGGGCTTCCATGTGGTGGGGTCGTAGGTCTTTCTTCCTTCGGACACAATGCATCCCTCCAATCTGGACAGAAACTCTGAAAAGGTTTTTATAAAAACTTCCCGCCATCCGGTGCGGAATAAAATAGATGATCCAGATTAAATGGGAGAAGCCCAACCAACTCATCCCGCTTCAGGAATGGACGGCACTTTTCAATGCCTCAACGAACTCTTTTGCTCCCTCTTCAATTTCGTCCCGCTTCATTATAGTTTCAGCGATGACCTCACCGCCGTAGAGCTCCCTCATCTGTTCGAGGATTTTGCCCTTCCTCCCAGCGCAGGTGGCAAAAAAGGCCGCTTTCTTTATTTTCTCCCTGTTTTTGAGGAGGTAAGTCCTTATGGCCGGTGTAACCCTGCCGTTCCACACCGGGCTGCCAACGACCACGAGGTCGTACTCGGCGGGGTCTTTCTCGAACGCTATTTCCGTCGTTTTACCTCTGGTCGCGTCGTAGCCGGCCCTGAGAAAGCCTAGTATGCCCTTCCGGTTCTTCCTGTCAATGACCTCGTCAAGGTCCGCCCCCAGAGCTTCGGCAATCCTCCGGGCGGCCTCCCTCGTGTGCCCGTCCCTCGAGTAGTAGACCACCAGGGCCTTCACTTACCGCGCCTCCTCTCCAGAATATCGGAGAGAAGCTCCCCGTCAACGCCGACATTCTCGGTCTCGTTCTCGTGGATTATCACGCTGACGTGGTGGACGCCGTAAACTTCCCTAACAACCTCGGTGAGTCTCTTAACAAGCTCCCTCTTCGTCTCCTTATCAGCCTTTGGGCCCTCAACTATAATGGTCGGCATCGGACCACCCCCACGGCTACAGTTCCGGCTTATACCAGCCGGTTATACTTCCTTGCCTTTTTACGTACTTATACCTTTCCACTTGGTTTCCGTTCGAAGAACTGGCTAATAATGCTTTAAGTTTGGGAAAGGATATAAACGTTGATGAAGTATATAATGAAATAGCAGACATTGGGGGGTGATGGCATGGTAGGGTTTGATGAACCGCTCCCGTACGTCGGGATAACGCCGCTTCAGATTATCACGGCGGTTGTAGTCCTCGTCGTTGGTTGGATCGTGGCAAAGATAGTCGTTACTTCCTTCAAGCGCGGGCTGAAGAAGACAAAGCTTCCAGACCTCGTCGTGGAGTTCCTTGGGAGGTTCCTCAGCGCGCTCCTCTACGTTGCAGTGATACTGCTCGCGGTCAGGGCGCTTGGGATTGAAGTTGGCTCGGTTGTGATGGGCCTGTCGGCGGTGATAGGCCTCATCCTGGGCTTTGGCATGCAGGACACGCTCACCAACCTGGCAGCTGGCGTGTGGATTGCAGCTCTAAGGCCAATAGACATGGGCGAAGTCGTTGAAGTGGCGGGAAAAACCGGCAAGGTCAACGGCGTCGGCATAATGAGCACCGAGCTCTTAACACCGGACAACGTGCTGATTACGATACCGAACAAGCTCGTCTGGGGGAACGTCATAACCAACTACACCAGGATGCCGACCAGGAGGGTGGACGTTGACGTTGGTGTTGCCTACGGCACAGACCTCGACAGGGCGATAAAGCTGGCAATGGACCTCATGAAGAACCACCCCAAGGTTCTCAAGGATCCGGAGCCGAGCGTTGTTATAACGGCTTTGGCTGACTCGTCAATCAATCTGCAGTTGAGGGCATGGGTAAAGACCGAAGACTACTGGGCGGTCAAGGGCGACCTCACGAAGGGCATATACGAGCTCTACACGAAGGAAGGCATCGAGATTCCGTTCCCGCAGATGGACGTCCACATCAAGGAAATGCCAAAGTGAACTTTTCAATTTTCATTTTTGTTTCTTCGAGCTGGAGAAGTTTTTAAAGGGCATTCCTTTAATCCTTTGAAACAAAAGTCTCTGGGGGAAAGAAGTTGAATCGGAGAGCTTCAATAGTGCTGATAATAATCCTCCTGATGTCCTCGGGCTTAGTTAGCTCAAACACTCCTCAGAATCAAAGCTATAGAATCCTGTTTGTCTGTAGCGACCTGGAAGACGTTACTCTGGCCAATTCCTTCGGTAATAACGGTGATATCCTCTACCTTGGCAAAGACCTCCCGGATGACCGCTCTCCCCTTTCCGATATTCTTTATCTCTCCAAATACGATGAAATCTGGATTCCTGACCTCAACGTCCAGTGGACGGAGGGGGGAAGACTGAGCGAAGGAGAGATAGGGGCATTAACGGAGTACGTTCAGAGTGGTGGCGTTCTGGTTATTGGCCTCAACACCTACACTCAGAGCTGGAGCAGAAAGCTAGATGCCCTTCTTGGTGTCAGAGTATTGCGCCTGGAAAGTCCTATCGAGGACGGGGAAGACTTGGACATAGTGTTTAATGAAAGGGTGTATCCGTACAATGATACCTACCAGGCGGTGATCATCAGACCGGAAGGAGCGAAGGTCATCGCGAGGTATAGGAATGGCAACCCCGCTATAACTCTGAACTCGTATGGCTCGGGGGTTGCAGTTTTGATGACGTTCAACCCGGTAAAGGCCTACGTCGAGGGGAATCCCTCTTTTGTGGATCTATATCGGGAAGTTTCCAGCGAAGCTTTGAAGGAGAGAAAAAACCCACCCACAATCAGCAATACAAAAAAGACTCTTATTCTCCTGAAGAGGGTTATCCTGCACCCAATTACTCTGGGATTGCTTGTTTTTATTCTCCTCGAAATCCTTGCTTATCTCGGCTTAATGCCCCTGGGACTTACGGTTTTCTTCGCGGCTCCATTTATTCCATTCTGGGGCATCATTAAGCGGAGAAAGAGGTGTACCAGCGTTCTTGAAATCATCTCGATGATGAGGGGTGTTACCCTTTCTGAGCTTTCAAATGAGATGGGGGAGAAAGTCCGGCGCCTAAAGTTCTGCATAGCCATCCTCAAGCTAAAGAGGAAGATTAGCATACTTGACATCTCCCGTCTTGGTGGTAGAGATTACCTGATAACGCTCCATGGACTTGAATCGGAGGGTGTTGCAGCGTGGGCAGTGGAGATGTACCCCCGCTTGATGGAGAGAATTGCCCTTCATCCAGGAGTTACAATCCTCGACCTTGCTCGTTCCTCGAACATGCCGCCCTATGAAGTTCTACAGCTCCTCAGGGAAATGTCAAGGTATGGTGTCGTTGAGATAAGAAAAATGCCCTTTGACTACGAAGTTTATTCCACTCGTGCCTTGTTGAGGTGGTTTGAAGTATGAGAAGAAAAGTTCTTTCGTACCTCTCGGCGTTTATAATCTCCGCGTATGTTGTCTATTTGGATTATTCTTTCCTCCAGTGGAGCAGTTGGAGGGCCGTTCTGTTCATTTTTGGACGTGCGGTTGATAGATACTCAGTCTATTCATTCGTTCGTTATCTGTTCTACCTTACGGGGGCTTTCATTATATTCCTCTACACTGCGTATTTCATATTCTATCTCTATTACCGGTCGAATGAAGGACTTATCAAACCGCCCCGCTTCTACCCCCGCGTGTCAATAGTAGTGCCCGCCCACAATGAAGCCCTTACCATAGAGCGGCTCATAGAGAGCATAGAGTATCAGGACTATCCCTACAACCTTGTGGAGGTTATAATCGTTGATGACGGGAGTGAGGACGGGACTGGCGAGATAGCGTCGAGGTATGGAGTGAAGGTAATCCGGCACGAGAAGAACCTCGGAAAGGCTCAATCTCTGGAAGACGGCATAAAATCCGCGAAGGGGGACGTTATAATAACGATGGACGCGGATTCATATTTTGGGAACGGGTATTCCCTGCGCAGAATAGTGGAGAGCCTCTATGAACGCTCCCTCGTAGGTATTTCAACAGGAGTTATACGAATAGAGCGGCGATTTGGAAACTGGATTGAAAAATTCCAGGAGATAGAGTTCCTCCATTCGTTTGAGTTAGGGAGAAGGATTCAAGGCTACCTGGGCTGGCTGCTGGTGATTCCCGGCGCATTCTCAGCGTTCAAGGGCTATTTCATAAAATCACTTCCGGCCATTCCAAAGGACACTCTGGCGGAGGATTTTGACCTCACGGTTATAGCATTTAGAGCAGGTCTTGACTCAAATTTTGAACCGGGTGCCGTGGTTTACACTGAGCCGGAGCAGAGCTGGAGGAGACTGTACAGGCAGAGGATACGCTGGTACTATGGCGGCCTTCAGGTTTTAAGGAAGCACGATGACCTTATCCTAAACCCAAAATATGGGGAGAAGGGTATTTTCATGTTCCTGCATTCAATTGTGCTGGAATACGTTCTGGCGGTTATCCAGATCACAGGAATAATTCTCCTGCCAGTTATCGTCCTTTTTAGACACTACCTGGGAATATCGATAACCGACATAAACCTGCCACCAGACATTATGGTGTTCCTGTTTCTCTTTGTATTCTTCATCCAGTATATACCAGGCGTCTTCATGAGTGGTACTCTTATGGTCATTGAGAGGGGTTCCAAGGAAGCTTTGAGAAACATCCCCACGATTTTCTTGTACTACCTCTTCTACAACCCCCTACTCTCTCTTGCAAAACTGGATGCCACGTTGAGGTTTCTCAGGGGGGTGGCTCAGGGATGGTAAAGGCCTCACACCTGTTCGTGCTTGTTGCAGTCGCCATCTTCACCCTTTCACCACTGGTTGCGGCCGTTACGGCAGTTTACATTCCCTCAGATCCGGGGGATATCCCGCTTTACCGCGCCATCTCAAATAGTACTGGAATTGTCCTCAGTAATGAACCAGATGGGGATCTAATAGTTGCACTTGACATCAATTATGCTTTTTTAAATGAGAGCAACAGAGACCTCCCGTCCAGTCTCATTCGGGACGCCAAAGATGGAAGAACCGTTATAGTTGGACTGAACACGTTGAGGGCAGTTGAAATGGGGAACCAGGGTATTTTAGAATTGGCTGGAATACATTTAAATTACACATCGGCCGGGATAATACCAGTCGAGCCCAACGATATCCTAAAGTTTAAGGAGTTCGGGTACGATTCCGACAGGTACGGGCTTGTAATTGTAAAGGCCAGGAAATCAAAGGTTCTCCTCGAATCGGATGGAATTCCAATAGTAACGGAGATTCCCCTTGGAAGGGGAAAGCTCGTGGTGGTGGGGATTAATCCATCGGCCTACTACCTAGACACCCTCAACCCCGCCGTGCCCGAATTCGTTGTTGCACTCATAAAGCACTATTCACACGCAGGCCCATCGAAGGCTATTTTGGTGGGTGGTGCCCTTGGAGCGCTTGCGCTGGCTGGATATGTGGCAACCTCAAACAATCCCCAGGTACAAAAGTTCCGGGAACTGGTTAAATCCCTCCCGATAATCGTCATTGGCCGCTTTCTTACACCCCCCGGGCAGGTTCTGCAGAACACCACGAGAAAGGGAATATACGGATACATAAAGGCGAGGGGTTATTCGACTCTTACAGATGTGACATCTACATTTGGCATATCGAGGACCAATGCAAGATGGCACCTGCGTGTCCTCACGAGGGCAAAGCTTCTCGAAGAAATCTCCGTGGGCAACACTATAATCTTCTACCCGGTTGGAAAGAGAGAAGAGGCGATTAAACTTTTCCTCCTGGAAAACGAGACGCGGAGAAGGATTTACGAGCTCCTCAAGGAAAGGCCGAGGGGAGTAAGTGAGCTTGCCCGTCTGCTTAACCTGAGCAAGTCCACGGTTCATCACAACTGCACTATAATGGAGAACTACGGCCTCGTAAGGAAACGGGAGGATGGAACCTATGAAGTTGTCGGGGGAGAGGAAAAACCTTCTGATACTGGCAGCCTATCTCACGGTGTTTCCCATAGTAACATTGCTGATTGGCTTCGCGGTGGGGAAGCCCCTCATAAGGATTGAGGCTTCAAACATACACTTACTCCTGGAGACCTTCGGGATAGAGAACCACCTCGTTGGGGGGCAGATTTATGTTCCCGCCGATAGGATGTCCTTTGAGATAACGTGGCAGTGCAGCGGAGCTTTCAGCATGACGCTTTACACGCTCATATACCTCCTCCTTCCAGGACTTAAGAAGAAACCAATGGAATGGCTGTTTGGGGTTTCAGCGATATACATCGCGAACATCCTTCGCGTGTTCTTCTCGATATATCTCTACTACGAATTCGGGGAGGGGGCATTCAATACGTTTCATTACACGGTCGGTCCCATCCTCCTGTTCCTGCTCGTAGTTATTCTCATAGCCCATGTATTTTTGCTGGGCCTGAGGTCTTCAACAAAACCCAGCAAATTTTGAGGATTTTTCCATTTTTTTGGGAAATACTTATAAGGCCAACCTAACATGAGTCGTTCGAAGATCTGACTAAAGATAATTTAAAGTCAAACATAGTGGATATAACTAGGAACGATCTCCCAGGAGAGATCGTATGGAGGTGAGTGGGATGGAGGTAGTTACAAACTCATTTGGATTGAAGAGCAAGCCGATATTAGCACCAAAAGCGTTCGAGGCAATATACTCAATGTGGGGGAAGATAGTCGAGGGTTCACAGCTGGCTGTGCCGCACCTCGTTGGCAGGGCAAGGATCCTGAACGGAGTGGCTTCTCTGGTCGAGATGGACGTGGTTCTGCACACGGAAGAGAGGCCCCTTATCATCAGGGAGGGGAACGAGGTAAGCTTCATCGTTCCCGTTGAACCAAGGGAAGGCCCAGAAGGGATATATCTTAAACTTCAAAATGCTCTGGAGGAACAGCTATGAAAAGAAAAAACACCACTGTGGAGATAGCTGCCCCCAAGGAAGCAGTTGAAGCGGTTCTCAACGACGCTCCATCATTCATAACCAATTGGCCCTACGTGGTAAGAGTGAGCATGAAGGACGGCCTGAAGGCAGAGATAATGCTCCCCAGGTTCATCTTCAAGTTCAGGGACGTTTATCGCTTTGAATACCACTCGGACTACAACAGCCACATATACGACGGAACAGGTGAGAAGGGGCACATATCCCTCGTGGTCACGCTGAAAGAATGGCGGAAGAACACAAGCGCAGTCCTCGAGCTCTCCTACAAGGGAAAAGGTGAGTTCTGGCTCGGGAAGACCCTCCAGGACTTCGTCGAGAAGATAGGGTCAGTACTCAAGGAAATGGCCGAGAACCGGCCGGTTCAGGAGCAGGTTCAAGTTCCAGCGGGTACCAAAGAGAGCATAGCGGTAAACGTGGACTTTGCAGACCCAATGAGCGTCGCGAGCTTCCTCTCCAGGTCAAGAATGGTTCAGAGCGGGCTCCACATCATCGGCGAAAAGGGCCTCTTCGACATCATAAGTGAACTCAGGGCCACGATACCGGACAGAATCCTTTACATTTCCGGAATAACCAGCGACGGAAGCAGTTCCTTTAAGGTTCTCCTTGACGGGAGCAGAATACTGGCGATAGAGCACAGGACTTCAGAAGGCGTGGAGGTCGTGAAGGTGGAAAACGATGAGGACGCGAGAAGGGCCCTTGAGATAGCGTCCGGGATAAAGGGAGCTTATATGGTGAACGTGTGGGTCCCGATAGGAGGTGTTTGAATGATAAGGAACATGAACAGCTATCCCCTGTATGATGATGGTGAACACAGGGTCTACTGGCTTGGCATAGAGGAAGCCGAGGACGAGAAGGGGATTCTCACCAATCAGTATCTGGTAGTCGATGGTAACGAAGCCGCTCTGATCGAGCCCGGAGGCTTTTTCGTCTTCTCCAGGGTTCTTAAAAACGTCTCATCGATAGTCCCGCCGACCCGGATAAAGTACCTCATGTACTCCCACCAGGATCCGGACGTCATAGCAGGTCTAAATCTCTGGTTCGAGTACGCCCCGCTGGCGAAGTTCGTCATCTCAGAACTCTGGGTTCGTTTCCTCCCGCACCTTGCAGTTCTCAGCGCGGGGAGGACGATAGGTATTCCGGACAAGGGTTCGAGTTTCAATCTCGGAAACTCAACGATAAAGGCCGTTCCAAGCCACTACCTCCACAGTCCGGGGAACTTCTCATTCTACGACGAGAAGAGCGGGATACTGTTCAGTGCAGACATAGGTGCGGCGGCTTTTCCCGAGGGCGAGTGGTATCTCTTTGTGGAAGACTTCGATGAGCATGCCAAATACATGGAGGGCTTTCACAAGCGCTATATGAGCTCCACAAAGGCACTGAGGGCGTGGGCGAGGCATGTGAGAAAGCTAAACCCGAAGGTCATAGCACCCCAGCATGGGGCCATCTTCAGTGACGAGAACGTCGGGAAGTTCCTCGACTGGCTGGAAAGCCTTGAGGTCGGGATAGACGTTTTCGAGGAGAAGTTCTACGGGGATTGACTGTGTCCCCCCATGTAATTTTCCTTTCAAGCGGTTCGACAGATTTGAGGACAAACTGGACAATTTTGGGGATAAAAGATTATAAGGGTAACCTAACATAGGTCGTTCGAAGGTCTGACTAAAGATTATTTAAAGTCAAAACTGTCTATTGATTATGGAGGTGAGAGACATGGTTGGTGTTGAGAGAGTGAAGGTTGCAGTTCCCTTAATCGCGCTCATGCTCATCCTTATGGGGTTGGGTAACGTTAGCGGTGCCCAGATGAGTGGCAATGTACTCCACGTGTGGAGCTATGACATGAAGAGTCACTACGTTGAAATACACAAAGGTAACAAACAACTAGGAAACGGCGACGTCTTTGCAGTTGAGCAAACTGTCTTCGTCACTAACTACTCTGGAAGTGCTTACGTCGCCCTACTTGAGGTTCAGGGTACCAGCAATAATAACAATGATAATACTTACTCGATATATTGGTATGGAGAGAATGAGGTACTCCTAAAGACTCCAACTAACTCCACCACCATTCCTCTGGACATGAGCAAACCCCACAGGTATAGAATAGAGATGACCACGACAAGTGTCAGGTTCGTAATTGATTCCACTACGACGGTAGAATTTCCAGCGAACGTAAAAAAGGTTCAGCGGGTGAACTCTGGAGCATGGGATGACAACTGCACTTACGACATGTACATAGACGACGTCAAGGAGTACTGGAACGGGCAGCTTGTTGCAAGTGAAGACTTCGAGAAAGACGAGGATGGAGATGACAACAACGATGACTACTATAAAGATGACCACACCATCAGCAGAAACGCCTACGAGGACAGCGGTGAAACAGTTACCGATAGCACCCAGGTTCCCGAATTCCCGTTCCTTAAGCCCCTCTTCGACTACCTCTCCTCGGTAATCGGGTGAAAGAGGTGAGGGCATGGTTGAAATCAGAAGCGCTAGAACCCGCGAGGCCCTCTTCATACTCTCCGTTTTCTTCCTATCCCTCTTCGTGTTAAGGGGGTTCCTCTCTTCGGGCTATCCCCCCTCATGGGGAGGCGACGCCTACGGCCACCTCTTCAAGATATGGAAGCTTATGCAAGGTTACTCCCCATGGATTGAGGACTGGTACGGCGGTTATCCCTTCTTGAGGTTTTATCCGCCCCTCTCATACTTTATCGGTGCTCTCCTTGGTAAAATAGCTTCATCCGCGGTAACGGGCTATAAACTGACCGTTCTACTGGCAATCCTAGTTGGTGCCATATCCACTAGGATTCTCCTCAAGGAGCTCGGCTTCTCCGATGCGTCTTCATACCTATCTGGAATCGTCTACGCCTTATCAGTCTACCACCTGAGGGTTCTCTCGCCGGAGGGGAACTTTCCAAGGTTCTTTGCAATCAACCTTGCTCCCCTTTTCATCCTGGCATTACTTTACATAACCCGCAAAAACTGGAGATATGCCGTGCTCTCAGGCCTCTTTCTGGCCGCTGTGGGATTAGCTCACCACACCCTTTTCGTGAGCTTTGGGTTGATGGTGCTGTTTCTTCTCCCCTACGTCTGGATAACTAGGAGGAACGGCGTTAGGGACATCGCCCTTAACCTGCTCATAGCCGGCGTTACAGCCCTTTTGATTTCATCTTTCTGGGTTCTCCCGTTTTTGCTGGAGAAGAGCAACGCACACTTCCTAAAGGAGAACAGCATTGAGTACCTTTTCAAGTTTCAGAGCGTTAGGCTGAGAGAGTTACTGTTCCACACATCTTCCTGGTCATTCTACCAGGGACTGGCCTTCTATATGGGAATCGTTGGGATTGTAGTTCTCCTAGCGAAAGGGGAGAAGTCAGAAAGGACCCTTGGAGCAGGCCTTCTTGGGGCTTCCCTAACGGCCATCTTGCTCTCGCTTGGCTACTACGGCCCAACTCCCTTCCTCAACAGGCTTCCCCTCCTCGACATGATACCCCCTTACAGGTGGCTCGATAGTCTCTCACTCGCTGGAGCAACCGGCGTCGGCGCCCTCTTTGAAGTTCTCAGCGGACTTATCCCTCAAAAAATCGGAAGCGGTGCAAAAAGAAAGGCAGCTGCTGGAATTCTCCTCGCGTTTCTCGTTGTTCTCTCCCTTTCGGACATCAGACTTCAGGTTAACTCATTAAAGGCCGAGGACTTTCCAGGGGATTACCTGGCCGTTCTGAATTACGTCGGGAACGACAACTCAACCGGCTGGAGGTTTTATCAGCCGGGCCTCGGGATGACCCAAGGGTCAAGAGTATCCTGGACGCCGGCCCTCGCGGAAAAGCCCTCTTTAGACGGGTGGTACAGGCAGGGCGATCCCGCTTATCCCCAGCACTCTTACCTGAACTACGCCATTGAAAAAGACCCCGGGTTCGCCAGGAAAGCCCTCAGGGCATACTCCATGAAGTATATTATAACGGACGAAAACTACAGGGGTTACGCGGATATAATAAGGAACCTCAGAAGCTTTGGCTTTGAGGAGATATACTCCTCCGGCCCCTTCCACCTCTATCGCTGGAGCAACTTCACTTTCCTCCAGCCCAAGACGGGGATTCTAGTTATCGGAAACTGGCCCTTTGACCTTGGCGTTTCCTATGAACGGGGTGAATACGTGGACGATTACACGGACGGGCTGAATGAGTACTCCCTAGTTATCCTCAACGGGTACAAATACCGGGATCCTCTGGTTTGGCCCAAGCTGGAAGATTACGTCAAAAACGGCGGAACGCTCGTGCTCAACACTTTTCCAAGTCCTGACGCAGAGGCTACGCGCTTTGGCGTGAAATCTGTGATAGTCAGGGTCTTCGGACGGGCGAACTTTACATCATCTATCTACAACGTCTCGGCGTTCTCGAACTTTACTTACGAAGGCCAGCCCTGGACGGCAACTGCATACTACGGCGATATGACCCCTCTGATAAAGCTTGAAAACTACACCGTGCTCGGATATAAGAACTATGGAAAGGGGCGTGTTTACTTCGTTGGACTTAACCTGCCTTACCATGCAACCTACACTGACAACGGCTATGAAAAAGGTATTCTGGAAGGATTACTGGCTGGCTACATCAAACCGCCAAAGGTTTCCTATCATGTCATTGATATGGGAGACGGGTATATTAGGCTGGAGTTTAACCTCTCACGTGCTTCCACAGTCGTTGTGAGCGAGAACTATTACCCCCACTGGAAGGGCTACGTTGACGGAAATAAAGTTGAGATAAAGAAAAACACGGAGTTCGGCCTGATGGAAGTTGCTCTTCCAGCGGGAAGTCACGTTCTTGAGCTGAAATTCAAGGATCCCCTCTCCTTCCTCAGGTGCCTGGGCCTTATCTCTCTTGCTCTGGCAATTCTCCTCCTGGCGTTGAGCACTGGAAGAGCATCGCACAGAACTTGGGGAAGGGACAAATAGACTAAGGAAATCTTTTGACGTCCGGAGTTAAAGCAAAATTAGAAGTATGAAGGCTCACGGCCCGACGTTCATCATCTGGCTGTACATGGCCCAGTCGAGGAGTAGCTCATACTCGGCCTTGAGGTTGTAGTAGTGGCCCCACTCCATGTCGCTGAGGTAGCGCATGAGCCTCTTCTTCTCCTCGGTGTCCACCATCTTTTCAAGCTCGGCGTAGAACTTTGCCGCTATCTCCTCTGCCTTCATGGCCCAGCGGATTAAGTCTATTATGTCCTCCACGCCGTGAAGCTGTCTGGCAACTGGCTGGAGCTCAGGTCCTATGTGCTCATTGGGGAAGACGATTTCCTTCCCCGGGAACATGTTGGCGTAGATTTTCCTCAAAAGCTCCTCGTGCTTCTTTTCCTCTCCGGCGAGCCACTCTATCTTGTTCTTGAGCTCCTGGATGTCTATCCTCTCCGCAAGGCTCTCATAAAACTTTCTCGAACCTATCTCGGCCTTTATGGCCATTCCCAACAGTTCTTCAAGCGAGAAGTCCCTAATCCTTTCGAGGGGAAGCCCCTCTTCAAGTTCCGGCGGAACCATCTTTATCACCCCATTCTTCGAGCAAAAGCCCAATTTCGTTATACACTTCAATCCTCTTAAACCCTTCCTTCCTCAGAACATCAACGATGTCTCTCAGAATCCTCCGCTGGACGTTCACCGCTATGCTCTGGCAGAAGTGGCACTCCGGCGTCGAGCGCGCCAGCAGTAGGAAGGCTTGAACTTTATCCCCCTCGACCGTCAGGCCATAGAGGAGCCCCTCATCCACGATGTTGAGCTCGGTCTCGGGGTCCTTCACAGAGCGCAGAACCTCGACAACGCGCCTAACTTCGGGCGGAAGGTCCTCCCTGGGACCTTTCTTGGGCCTTTTGGCGGGTTTTTTGAAGATGCCCAAAAGTCCCATCTCAGGCCCGCTCCGGGCTTATGTCCTCTATGGTATATCCTTTCTTATTCTCGAAGACACCAACAGGGTTGTTCTTGAGGTCGTAGACGTAGACGTTCTGGAACTTCACGAGGGCGAAGCGCTCCATTATGTCGCCAATTATCTTGGAGTATGCTATCGCGCTCTCACCCGTTATGTTGTACTCGGCGTGGCTCTCAAATTTGAGCCAGACCTTCAGGGTGTCATCTGAGACCTCAAGGCCGGCTATAACACCAGAATCCAGAATGTCGCCCCCTGTAACTGGGTCCGTTATCTTGGCGAGCTCCTCAAGAACCGGTTTGTAGTGCTCGGGCCACTCGCGGTCTGGCATGTAAACCTTCATTTTTCTCACCACTCTTTCCTACGGGTGTACGGTTATAAGTCTTCCTGGGCATTTCTGTAGAACCGGTCCCTTGCGATAAAATGAAGCCTGACAAGAGCTGAGATCCACAGAAACATTGAGAGGATGTAGATGCTGAGAACGTAGGGATTTCCCCGCCCCCACGCGTTCAGGAGAACGAAGATGGCGAAGAGCCAAGCTGCAGCCTTCGAAGTCCGGGATATTCCGGGTGGGGTGTGAATGTAGAACGCGACTGCGTTTATCAGGAGAATTATTGACACGGCAGAGAACGACTCAGCAATGGCGATATAGTCTCCACTCTGGAGCACAAGAGAAGCGATTACCACACCCACCTGGAGCAACATTTCCAGGTTTGCCCTGACAAGCCCGCTCTCAGAGAGAGCGTAGCTTATAAGAACTGGCCCGAGAATGACTGCCCATACAATCACGCTGGAATCCGCCATGGCAACAGCGGGGATGAATCCCATGGCTGTCAGAAGGCCCCCGAGGAGAACCAGCCATGAGAGTCTCTTCTTACCCGTTCTGAACTTCTCAACAACTCTAGCAAGGTTCCACGTCAGAAATATTCCCAGAAGCACCAGCATTCCACCGGCGGCCATTGTCGTAAAATAGATGTTCATCTCAGACATCACCGATCGATCTTTAGAGTTCAACAATGAACCTAACGTGCAGGATTGTAATAAACTTTCCTATGATTAAACGCACCAGATGGGCTGTGCCTGCACAAGAAAAGTATAGAATGGGAGTTGGGGCGCGAAGTCACTCGAGGGTGACTTCGTTCTCCCAGAGGCCGTGGATGTTACAGTAGCTCAGGGCATAGAGCTTGCCCTTCTTCTCTGTCCTGAAGAAGAAGGCCGCCCTCGGCTCGGTGAGCGGGTCGCTGTGGTTTGTAAAGGCCACCCTGCCGACCATTATGGGGAAGTTCTCCCCCTCGGGGTGGAAGTAGAGCTCGATCCAAGCGATGTGGTGCTCCGGGGTGTTCGGGTGGGGTATCTCCTTGCCGACGCTGACCTCGACCTTGACGAGGTTTCCTTCCTTCTCGTACTCTATAACGGGAACGTGCTTCTCTCCCTTCCAGTCTCCACTCTTTATGGTTCCGCTAAGCATCTCGACCACCTCACTCTATCTTCTCAAACATATCCTTTGGCGCGCCGCAGAGCGGGCAGACCCAGTCGTCCGGAAGGTCTTCAAACTTGGTCCCGGGCTCAACCCCCGTGTCGGGGTCGCCCTCATCCTCGTCGTAGATGTATCCACAGACTATACACTTCCACTTCGCCATTTTCTTTCACCATCCTAATGTTATTAGGTCGTCCTTATAAGGTTTGCGGTTCAAACTTGTAGAATCAAAAAACGAAAGGTTCATTCGAAGACCACGAACTTATCCCTAGGGGCTCCGCAGACGGGGCAGTACTCAGGAACCTCGTCGACCGCGGTGTAGCCGCAGACCGGGCAGATGTAGACCCTCTTTATCTCGATGTCCTCACCGCTCTCGGCCTTCTCCTTAGCCTTCTTGTAGAGCTCCGCGTGTATCTTCTCGGCCTCGAGGGCATAGTGCGTCGTTCTCACGGCATCCTTCTCGCCCTGAAACTCGGCGGTGTTCTTGTAGACAGGATACATCTCCTCGACCTCGAAGGTCTCACCGTCTATTCCCGCCTGAAGGTTTTCGGGGGTCTTATCCAGGTTTCCGAGGGCTATGAAGTGGTTCTTCGCGTGGACGAACTCTGCATGGGCGATAGCCCTGAAGAGCTTGGCTATGTTCGGGTATCCTTCCCTCTCGGCCTGCTCTGCGAAAATCAAATACTTCATGTGGGCCATACTTTCGCCTGCGAAGGCGTCCTCCAAAAACTTCCGGGTCATTTTCCTCTTCACTACCATACCGTATCACCAAAGAACATCATTGCACTGATATATTCACCGCTTAGAGTATATAACAGTTTTCCAAACCAAAGGTTTGGAGAACTTCTCACTTCAGTCAATAGGTAATCCCTCTCTGATAGCATTTTCGAGCCTGAAAGCCCTCCTGACGTTGCCCAGAACCACGGCGCCGACGGCCTTCCCATCTTCGTAGAATACCTTAGTCTCCTCATCGAGCCACTTCCCCTCTCCCTGGGTTCTGCCTATCAGGGCGATGTTCATGTCGGCGAACTTGAAGACCGTCGAGCGGAAGTTGAAGTCGTAGCGGTCCTCAACACCCCTCAGAAGGTTCGCCAGCACCTTAGCATGCTCCGTCGCGGCCTTCGCCGTTCCGCATATTATTCCATTGTACTCAGCGCAGTCGCCTATGGCGTAGACGTCCTCTGCAGAAGTTCTGAAGCGGTCGTCTATTAGAATTCCCCGTCCCGCGTGTATCCCGCTCCTGACGGCGAGCTCTTTGTTGGGGACTATCCCAAAGGCGCAGACCTTGAGCCTGCCGGGGATATGTCCCCTGTCCGTGTTGAGGCCGTTCTCACTGGCGCTCAGGACGTTCGTTTCAAGGTGGAATTCAACGCCAATCCCCTCAAGTTCCTCCCTTATCCTCTCGCTGAGCTCCTCATCGAGCCTGAGGAG